>JAPLYQ010000074.1 GCA_026395475.1 Candidatus Roizmanbacteria bacterium
GGAGGTGGTGGATCAGGAGAAGTAAATCAGGGTCAATATCAGGGAGGAACTGGAGGAGCTGGAGGAGGAATTGTTTATATCGCTGCAAACAACGTGAGTAATGGGGGAAGTATTAATGCAAATGGTGGAGCTGGTGCAGCGGCAAGCTGTTATGATGCTTCATGGTGTGGAGGTGGTGGTGGAGGTGGAGCTGGTGGTTCGCTAAAGATTGTGGGAGCAACTCTTACTTTAGGAGCCAACCTCGTCACAACCTCAGGAGGCGGAGGTGGGTATGGTGGAAGCGCTGGAAATAGTGGTGGTGGTGGAGGTGTTGGTAAAATCGCAATCAATTCAACCTATACATTCTCTGGAAGCACCTACCCAACAGCAGCAACAGCTGAGGTGCCTTCCTATCACTATTCCATGCTTATCTCGGACGAAATTCCTACGAAAAATGCTGTGGACTATGGAAAATTAAAATGGATAGCTGATCTTGATAACTTTGGGCTTATATCTCTTCAAACTCGTTCTGGCCCAACGCCAAACTCAACCGACAATTCATGGGAGGCTTGGAAATCAGCAACTGGAAGTGCTAGCACACTAACCTTAGATGACGCAAATACTCACACCGCATGGAGCGCAAGTACCGCAACACTTACTGTGAATGATGGAGATATCACTCGTAACGTTGATTTCTTTGAAGATGAAGATGAATCGGTTATCACAAATACGACAAAATTAATAGTAAGTGCAAATAATGTGGGATATGCAGAAAAAAATATCGGATATGCCAATCTTACCAATTACGACTATATTACCTTCTGGGCATATTCCAGTAAAAGTGGAGATGTAGTAACAATGGGAATTGGAGAAAGTAGTGGAGCAGAACATTACCAGACGTTTAGTATTGATCAGGTAAATGTATGGCAAAAAATATATTGGGATATTAGTAAGATTCCTAATAATGAAAAGGATGCAATGAAATTTATTCGCATCACTCCTCAGATGAGTGCAAGTCCATACAACCTCTATTTTGACAATATCAAAGCAGAAAAACTTATGAGCGATGCAGCCGGAACAAATATTATGTCAACACCAAATCAATATGCTCAGTATCGTGCAATTCTCTCAAGTACCCGAGCCGGATCTGCCCCAACGTTGTATAGCGTAAATCTTGACTATAACGATGGATATAAAGTTGTCCAAACAGATGCAAATAAAGTACGTCTGTACAACAGTACCGGATCAGTACAACAACTGAAGCTTGACGCTATTGTCTACGGAGCTGATTTGGCAGAATGGTATACGGTCGACGATCAGTCAATTGAGGGAGGAGACGTTGTAGCTCTTACTGGCGAAATTGATAGTAATGACATCCCCATATTACGTAAAACAACATCTGCCAATGACCCAGGCATCATAGGCGTCATATCAACAAAAGCCGGTCAGACATTAGTGGAAGCCAAACTCTGGATCTGCAACTATATTGGCGATCGCAAATAATACAACAAGTACGATGGTTCCTTCCCGTATTGAAGCCCTTATCTCAAAAGTGGGAGATCTCTGGCAAGCAGTGGATACCGCAACAAATACCGTAATAAACACCGTGGCTTCATTTGGAAAAGTGGTTACCACGTCCCTTATTGCAGGAACTGTGACGACTCATGAATTAAAGGTTGATACCATTTCTCCAATTGCGACTGGTTCTGCAATTCTTGTAAAAGGTGACCTTAATGTAAGTAATATAACCAATCTTCAAAATATCCAAATTGGTACTTCCTCAGGAAGTTTGTCTGAATTAGTTATTAGAGGATTAAATAACGTGCCAGTGGTAAGAATTGATGGAGAGGGCAACGCAAGCTTCTCAGGAACTCTTGCGGCTCGTGGCGTATCTGCAGAAACTGCAACTATCTCAGGTTCCCTTATCGCGAAAACAATTAAATCTGAAAATATTGATGCAATTGAGACAAATGTGGCGTCCCTTAGTTCCCTACTCGCATCTAATACCACAGCATTTACAGAAAATATTAATGCGGTGCAAGAAGAACTTACGAGTATTAAAAATACAAAGCTTCCAAACCCTGCTTACTATCAAAATATTGATACGACATACAGTAATATAACTGTCGATGGCACTGCAAACATCTATAAAGCTCATATTGCAGATTCGTTAATGGTGGGAAGTCTCTTTATCCAACCAAATTCGATACTAGCTCTATCAAGTGATTTGCGTCTTTCGTCTCTTGGCACAATTCGCTTATTCAACGACACAGTGGTTATCGCAAAAAATGGAGATATTACTTCAAAGGGAGAAGTTGTAGCTGCTTCCCTTGCAATAAAGAATGTTGAAGGAAAAACAGTAGCGTCCATTGATGCATCTGGATCAGCTAAATTCAACGAAGTTATTGCTAAAAAATTCACGCTCGAAAACATTGCAACACAAGGAGCATATATTGCAAACTCTGGAATAACCGATGTGAACAACAATATGCTTCCAGGAATTCAGACAAATGCAGAAGTGGCAGGAACAGGTGTAGTACCAAGAGATCAGCGAGAGATCGTCATCTTTAACGAATCAGTCACACCAAATTCACTTATCTATCTCACTCCAACTTCAGAGTCGGAGTCACCTGCTCTATCTGTTGCAAAAAAACTCACCTGTCCTACAACTCCAAACACAATTGGTCCTGTTTGCAAATCATACTTCACCGTAAGAACAGGACTTAATATGCATCCTGATATTCTGTTTAACTGGCTGATTATTAACTAATTTTTAGGTGTTTGTCATCCTGAGCCCCTGTGCGTCATTCCCGCGAAGGCGGGAATCCAGACTATAATGACCTTATAAATGAATAGTAATACTTACTACGTTTATATTCTTTCTTCCCACAGAAACGGAACGCTCTATATTGGAGTAACAAGCAATTTAGTTAGAAGAATATGGGAGCATAAAAATAAACTTGTAGAGGGGTTTACTAATAAGTATGTGGTTCATCATCTAGTATATTATGAACCTCATGAGAATCCTGAATCTGCTATAACCAGAGAAAAACAGATAAAGAAATGGAAGAGATTATGGAAGCTAAACCTTATTGAAGAAAAGAACCCTACATGGAGAGATTTGTACAGCGATATTTTGTAAAGAGTAAGGAAATCTTCGACTGGATTCCCGCCTACGCGGGAATGACAAAAAAAGCGTGAATGGACATAATGTATTGTGAGAATTATTGATTTTTATATGGAATGAATATTGATAATCCACTACAATGAATATATGAGATCGTATCGAAGATTACATAGTCGGACACCTCCCCCATTTCCAAAGCTAATTGGTGCATTTATTCTTATTATTGTTGGGGTTGGAATTTTAATGAATACTCACGGAAAAAAAGTGACAATAAAAAATGCTCCACTCGCATTTCAAAAACAGTTTGTCGGACCATACGCGTACACCGGCGAAATTCCAGGAGTGATGAAAACATCTTTTGGAAATAATAAAGACCAAGGGACGGTCGCTATTGAGCGAGGAACCTCAAAACTTACTTTTTCCTTACCTATTACTAAGTCAACGTTAGTGTCAGATGGAGCATTTTTAAACCCGTCTGGTGTGCAGTTTAATTCACCAGAAAAAAACATAGAAGTTAAGTACTCACTTCTTGATACGGGACTTAAGGAAGAGATAATCTTAAATAGAATCCCAACAGAAAATATATTTCCACTTACTTTAAACACGGAAAATCTAACTATAAAAACTACACCTGAAGGAGGAATTGTTTTTTATAATCAAGCTGACGAATATCAGTTTCATTTTGAACGTCCGTTTGTAAAAGATGGAAAAGGAAATGTGAGCTACGGCGTGCAATATAAATTAATAAATGTACAGTCGGGAAAAGTTGAAGAACTATTTACAAAAAATGAGTCATCGAAGATTTATAAACAACTCTTAGGAGCATCGGTTGCTACTACCGGAAATAAGTACGTTTTATATGTTGAGGTTGACCCAATATGGCTTCATGATACAAAACGCACTCTTCCTATTACTATTGATCCAACGGTCGTACATAGTACAACTGCTGATTTTGCAGCAGGAACCATGAATCGGGTAACTGATGCAGGAAGTGGCGCAACTCCTGATCTGGAAACATACTATCAAAAAACACCTACTGATACATATGCCATAGGTCTTTGGCATATGGATGAAGTAAGTGGAAATGTTCTTGACTCATCTGGAAACGGGAATACAGGAACTCCAACTGGTGCAACTGTGGCTGTGGGGACAGGAATTATTGGGAATGGAAGGAGTGTAAATGCAGGAGGAGCCGGGGTACAAACAGACTATATAGGCACAGGGATAACCAATACAACTTCATTAAAATTTTCTACAGGCTTCACAGCAGAAGCATGGATTTTCCCAACTGCCTATGATGCGTCACATAATACGGTTGTGGGAGAAGAAAATGGGTTTCTATTTGCCTTTACTCCAGCGGGTGCTGTGGCTGACTATATTTATGCAGGAGGTGCATTCAGTGCGGCTGTTGGAGGTGGGTGTACTATTCCTTTAAACAAATGGAGTCATAAGGCAATGACATATGATGGAGCAACAATAAATTCTTACTTAAATGGTGTACTGTGCGGTAGCTTGGCAAAAACTGGGACAATGGTTTCCACAAGTCTTATTTATATTGGCATGCGTGATTTTGCTGGAACAAAACAACCTTTTCATGGGACTATTGATGAGGTTCGTATTAGTAGTGTAG
>JAPLYQ010000055.1 GCA_026395475.1 Candidatus Roizmanbacteria bacterium
ATACTTCCTTCCAAGATGCTACTTTTTTTAAATGAGCATGATTAATGACCACATCTTTATTCCATGGTGCCTCAAAAAGTAAGGTAAATATCTCATTATCAGCACAATCTAGGGCATAAGTAATGTGGTCATCTATCATGATATCAATCTTAAGTTCTTTGCCAATCGCTGATTTTTTTGTACTCAACCCTTTCCCATTTTTTGAGATTTGATTAGTATGTGTTACTGAGGCAAACTGATGAGGAAAAAAGGTACTCAACCATTGTTTTGTCTTTTGCTCAATATCATGGGGACGCGAAGTAATAAGATGTAAGTTATGCAATTTTGAAAGTTCTTTTATACCTTCCTGAGATCCTTCGATTGGCTTAGTTTTAGCAAACTCTGGAGAATTGTAGAATTCAAATATCCGCCCATACACTTCTTCCTGACTACAAAGCCAAACAGACCTAAGATCATAGAACTTATGGTCATTGTATTCAAGATTAGTTTTGTATACGCGATTGTGAAATACATCAATAGGACGAATTATCTCTGCAATCACCGAATCCATGTCGACTCCAATGTTCATAAACTCCATTATAACCTAATTATTGATTTTTTAGCCTCTGTTAACCCCTGCCTGCCGGCAGGCAGGTGCGAGGTTAACAAGGCACAATATTACACGAGTTCCTGGATTTTTCCCCTAAAGTCCTTGTAGTGTTTATAGTTTACATCCCAAGCTCCACCTTCAGGAATTGGGATTTTGCCATATCCAAATGGAACATCAATGACAAAACGTGCAGTTGCTGCAACTCCAGAAAGTCGTGGACGCAGTTTTTCCCATATTTTTATTGCTCTCATAATGGGAACAGTAAAATGTGCTGCCCAATACACTGGATCATTTTGAAAAAGATAGTAAGGGCGAATTCCATTTTTTGCCAACTTCGTAAACAATTCGTACAGAACTTCGACAGAATCATTTACGCCTTTGAGAAAAACAGTTTGTGTACAGACAGTTGCGAGTGCAATTTTTCTAAAATTATAAAGCACATTTAGTGTCTCCTCTGTTAACTCAAATGGATGATTGACATGAACCATCAGATAGGGATTGCGAATTTTAGAAAGAACTTCGTAGTGCCATGATTGAATTGAAACGGGGTTATGAACTGGAAGTCTTGTACCTACACGAATGATATCTAGATCACCACTCTGTTGTAATTTTGCCATCGCCTCAATAATTTTTGTCAAATATGGTCTTGGGGTTGTAAGAGGATCGCCACCAGAAAGTACTACTTCGTTTACCTCTTTATGCATTTTTAAAAATGATATTACTTTGGCAATTTCCTCATCACTCAAATAGGGACTTTGCGCAATTGCCGCCTTGGTGTGTGCTTTTACATACGCAGGTATTCCTACTTCACGACCTCGGGTACAAAATCGACAATAGGTTGCACAGAACCTTGTAACGGTCCATAACACTCTTCCGTAATAAACAACGTTGCCATCCTTATCAAGTTTTCCATGATATTTATATACAACTCCCGGCGCAACTTCATTATGATCTTCAATAAGCGGATCTTCAGATTTGATGTTTAAATATTTTTTTTCTAAATTTGGTTGAGCAATAAATTGTTTTCCAAGAGGGCCAGACTTACCTCCTGTTTTTTCAATTAATTTCAACATATAAAGAGACACAACTTCTGGTAACCCGCCGTGTGGCAACATGGCCTTAGTTCCTTGTGGGATGTACATTTTTTCTGCTGTTTTCATATTTGTTCTATACAAAAAATAATAATGACTAATCTAACTATAGAAATAAATATCAAATGGAAGATTGTACGCCGAAGAATAAAACAGTTGAGGAAGAGAATACTTTATTCATACTAACAAAGTACTATTCCTACGATTAATTGTCAATACTCAATTTCATATTCTGAGAATAGTCAACAGCGTCTGGTGATAGTTACAAATTATGGATGTTACCGTTGTAATCTTTCAATAAGTGAATAATATTCATTCTCCAAAAACACCCTGTTCCCTTTTGCACGACCTAAATCAACTATCAGTTTATCATCCATGAGAGCAACTTCATGATATCCTACTTGGGTAAGACCATTAGCCTGAAGAGAAAAAATCGTTAGAAAATCACCCGGAGCATCAAAATCTGATGCAACCATATGTATAGGCGTGCCTATTTTACACAGTTTATCTATTTGCGTTAGATGAGCGATAACATTTTTAACATCTGCTTTGCACCCACCCCAAGCTGGTGATGGAGTTAAATTTCCAATAGAAGATTCAATTGCTGCAAGTTTTTTTTCAATAGAACGTTCGATCATATATGTGTATATTTTACTAAAGAAACCTTCGTATACATACTTGATAGCAGATCAGTAAAATATTTCGTTTGATAAATATAACGGCCTATAGTATAATATACCATGGCTGAAAAGATCTCTATTAGCCCCTCTGGCCCAGATTCAACTGGCGAATATTTTTATAATGTAACTTTAGGTCCTAAAGATGCTATGTTATCTTACCGTGTAGAAAATGGCGCCTATCGCTTAGAATATTTGTTCTCCCACATTCATAAAGGGGCTTCGAGATTAATAAATAGGTTCTGCGAAGATGTAGGTCCAGGGAATAGAGTAATGGGAGTCATCACAAAAGATGAAACGAAAGCGAAACTTAAACAACTTGGGTATGTGCAAAGAGTAAATGAAAAACAGGCCGATATTCCAGTCGATGAGTCAGATGCACAATCGTTGAAAATGTATGAAGTTTTAGTAACCGGCGGACTTCAAGATGTACAGTTTTATTTGCAGTATGATGGAAACTCACCCGAGTTAGAGAACCATAATTGCATTTTCACTGCTTTTACTTAATAAGAAGAGTCGATATTTATAAATAATCGATTATCTGAATATATACTCGTCCTATTGCTCTACTCAAACCTTATGACCCGTATAGATATATTTTGCTACAATGTTTGCATGATAACTATGACCTTAGAAAAGAAATTAGAAAGATCAAAAAGTACAGAAAATGTAGATTTTTCAAAATTTCAATCAATTAACAATTCTGATCCATTGGCCAAAGTTGTATCGTCAGATAAGATTTTGGTTGTGCCAAATTGGACAGTCCCAGATGATTTTGAGGGCCGAATGTACGCTGACTACATTTCTGCGCATCCAGAATATGACGGTGTATATGTCCGTTCAGAACTAATGAAACGTTTGAAGTTAGCAGCAAGGTGTTTAGCTACTCCATATAAATTAGTTATACGTGCAGGACATAGACCTATTGCAGTGCAAAAAAGATTACTCAAAGAATGTGCTGCTGACTATAAAAGAGACAATATAGGTGTGTCAGATAAACAAGCACTAGAACATGCCCGCATGTTCGTTAGCGATCCAGATATATCACTTCCTCCGCACGTATGCGGTGCTGCAGTTGATGTAGAAATCATAGATTCGCATACTGACAAGTATCTTGATTTTGGCAGCACAATGAACGATGATAATGAAAAATCATTTTTATACTTTCCAGATTTGACTGAAAAACAAAATGATAATCGATTGATGTTGACTACTATTATGCTTGATGCCGGACTTGCCAGTTGTAAGACTGAGTGGTGGCACTACTCGTATGGTGATCAATTGTGGGCATGGTTCTATGGCGAGCAAAACTCACTTTATAGTCCTATTGATATATAAATATCATCTCCGATATCCCAATTATTTATTACTTTTGATTGCTAATACATTTGCATCCCCTGGGGATAGTTTTGTTGGAGCAGTTGTAATCTCTTTTAAGGCCATAATTATTTCCTTGTCTGGCATGTTTGGAGGTAGGTGGCCAGGATTACAAAAATATTGTATTTTAAAATCACCCTCTTTTGTATCATGAAAGTAAAAACCAATAGAAGGTTCTATAAATCCGAGCTCCCTAGCTTTATTCATATGCTCAATTTCATGCTGCATCTGTTCTTTCATTGAAGGTTCTAAGTACCCCTGCTCCTTTAATGCTCTTTCTGCTAATAAAAAATCATGAGGATTTGTAAAAGTAACGTTTGCAGGATTTTTTAGAATTCGTTCTAAACTCTCTTCATACTTTTTTCTGTCTATTTTATTCTCACCAAAATATCTTCCATATGTTCTCATTCTTGCCTCTTCTCGTATATTGCATTCTTCAACTGTAAGAGAGTTCATAAGTCCTGTAAGGACCTTAATTTCAACTTGTCCATACAGTTCTTCAAAAAAAGCATCATTACCTATTTCGGACATAGTATTAATAAGTATAAAGGATGTATATAGAATTAATTATAGATTAATGCACAAAAAAAGCCCGGAATTGAACCGAGCTTTCTTTGAGGTAAACCGTCGGAGAATTGAACTCCGAGACTGACTCCTGCGGCTTTTAAGTTCCCTGCTCTACCGATGAGCTAATGGCCCTGTGTGGACCATGCGGGAGTTGAACCCGCTACTAAAGAATTGTGAAGGCACGGGGATTCGAACCCCGGATTAACGGGCTGAAAACCCGCTGTCCTAGGCCGCTAGACGATGCCTCCTTAAGCGACAAGAGTATATTATAGTCAAAGACTGCTTATTTCGCAAGCTTCTTCTTGAGTTCATCGATAAAATCTCGAGCATGATCCTTCCCACCCAAGCCAAATGCTAAGCCTCCCGCAATAGCAAGCATCGCAACTAACCCTGTAAAAAAGATGCGAATGAGGTCTTGTGCAACTCCCAACTGATTGAGCATGATGAGGATTGTAAAAAAAAGAATGGTAGATCTTGTAAATACTCCCAAGGAGCTTGATGCAGATTCACCCGCACTTTTTGAACCCTGTCGTACCACATCCGAAGTAAGATTAGAAATAACGATACCTACAAACCCTATGATAACGGCTACGATTACATTTGGAATATAAAGAACAAACTGATTAAGCACTTGAGTCGCTTGAGATAGTCCCCACGTTTCCAGTGTTGGGATAAGAAAGAGGATAATAACTGTCCATTTAACAAGTTCTGCAAGTACTGTCTCCCATAGTCGTACATCACGAGAGCTAATGAGTTTTGTTTTATTTAAAATGGAATCAATACGAGAAAATGCCATGATGGCCAAAAGCAACCGTTTCAGAAGGAGTGCAACAATATATCCAGTTATAAGAATAAGTAGACCACCAAAAAAGTCAGGTAAATAATTTACCAATTTGGACCAGAACTGTACAAGCACAAAATTTGTTGAGTCAAACATAGTAGATAAATTAAATATTAAAAATTAAATATTAAAATTCAAAATTACTTTTTTGATCTTTGATATTTGATATTTAATCTTGTTACACAACTTCATACATCTTTAATTCCTTAATTCGATAATCAGGAAATAATTCTATTGAGATAACCTGTACGCTAAGTTTACAGTTTTTGATTGTGTTCTGCAAGAGATATGCCTGTGCAACCCGCTGAATATGCTGTAATTTCCTTCCTGTTACAGCCTCATAAGGTTTACCATGAAGGTCCCCAACCCGAGTTTTTACTTCACAAAAATAGAGAGTATTTCCTTTTTTTGCAACAATATCAAGCTCCCCAAATCTATCACGATAGTTTTGTGCTTTTATTGTATAGCCAAGAGAAAGGAGATGTTTTCTTGCAATTTCTTCACCTATTTTACCGGTTGACTGAAGAGACATGTATAAAACGTATTATACAGTTTTTGCGGCAGGTTTCTTTAATTTTCGTGTCTTTTTGATACTGTACAGCTTGTTTCTTGTTTCTGCTTCAGTATAGTCACGAATAAAGAATAGTTTTGATTTGCTGAAATTACTGTGCTTGTCGACTGTCAAAGATACGATGTTTGGTGAAGATAATGGAATAATACGCTCAACTCCAATACCAATTTTGGATATTTTTCGAACAGTGATGTTGCGTGTTTCAGGAGTACTTCCCTTGATCATAAGGAGAATGCCTTTAAAAAGCTGTGTGCGTTCTTTTTCACCATCTCGAATCTTATATTCGAGGCTGATGGTGTCACCGACCTTAAGCATTGTTTTGTTGAAATCAAATGAGTTTGCCATATGTTAAAAATGTAATTATACCTTGTAAGGTTATTTTTTACAAGCCTTAATAAAACCTACAAAGATTGGGTGTGGT
>JAPLYQ010000135.1 GCA_026395475.1 Candidatus Roizmanbacteria bacterium
CCGATATCTATTAAACAGACCCCTAATTCTTTTTCATCTACATTCTCACCAAAATATCAAGTAGTCTGACAAGTGTGAATGACAAAGGTATTGTATTACCTCTTCTTGCTACAACGTGGGAACATTCAAACGACGAAAAAACATATACTTTTACTATTAGAAGAAACGTCCTTTTGAATAATGGAAAAGTATTTAATGCTCATAATGTTTCATTTTCGTTTAGAGATGTAGAAATGAAAGTGGTTGATGATTACACTATTCGATTTATACTCCAGAAGCCTCTCGCTATCTTCCCACTCTATCTGACAAAACCTGTCATCGTTTATCCATATGTTGGTGTTGCAGGACTGTATTCAGTCGAAAAAGTAAAGATAAAGAACAATCTCATTCAAGAAGTAGTCTTAAGTCCAAATCGAAAAGATGTGGAACCTATAACCTATACTTTTTTTCCAACAGAAGGAGAGATGATTACGGCATATAAACGAGCAAAAATAAACGAGATGTCAATAACCAATAGAACGCTTGCCAATGCATTTAAATCATGGAGCAACTCTACTGTAACAAAAAATGTAAATTATGATAAATTATTAACACTCTTTTATAACACCAACAATCCGATTATAAAAGAAAAAGACTTTAGAAATGCAGTCGAATCCTCTATTATTTATGAAAATTTCCAGGATGTAGGAGAGCTTGTTTCGTCCCCAATCCCTCCCATTTCCTGGGCATATAATTCAAGTTTAAAAAAGAGAGAAACAGACGTGGAGTTTGCGAAAAAAACATTTAAACGTATGGTCACTGCAACCGATTCTGCTAAGTTTACATTTCTAACCTATTATGAGTATTTGGATATGGCAGATACCATATCTAGCAATCTTCGTGATGCAGGTCTTCCCATTGATGTAACATTCGCTTCCTATTCCACTCAACCTGAGTTTGACTTTATGCTTGCATATCTTAACATTCCACAAGACCCAGATCAATATTATTACTGGCATTCGACCCAAAGCTTAGCAAAGCTTATTGGCTACAAAAATTTGAAAGTTGACAAACTTTTAGAAACTGGAAGATCAACCTACAAGATTGCAGATAGAAAAGTAAGCTATGTGGATATGCAAAAAACCTTAAGCGATGATCCACCTGCTTTATTCCTCTTTTATCCATATAGCTATACAGTAAAGAGAAAGTAAGTTATAATAACTATCAGAAATCTGAGTTAAACTGAAAAGTGTCATGTCATTCTGAACGAAGTGAAGAATCTATCGAAACGAATGTAGATTCTTCGTATATGATTCTTGTCACTCAGAATGACGCATTTTTTTGATTTAATAATTTCATTGCCGGGATGGCGGAATGCTCAACTCGCAGTTTGCGAGAGCATCGAGCAAGTACTGCGAGTTAGTCCCCGAAGGGGAGCATAACAACTCGTAGAAGGCAATTAGTTTGAGATCTGCCGGGATGGCGAAATGGCATACGCTCAGGACTTAAAATCCTGCGACCGCAAGGTCATGAGGGTCCGACTCCCTCTCCCGGCACCATATTTTTCTGATATAATAATTAGCTTGGTAAGAGTCGGGGTGGCGAAATTGGCAGACGCGCTATCTTGAGGAGGTAGTGCCCAAAAGGCTTGGAGGTTCAAGTCCTCTCCCCGACACATGTTTTGAGGTTGGGACAAGATAATTGTTAGTTGGAGGTTCCCCGTTCGTCCTCACAATATGAGGACTGCACGGGACTAACTCGCAGTAATTGTTCACTTTCAGTTCACAAACTGCGAGTTGAGCAAGTCTTCTCCCCGACACCAAAACGAATTGACAACGAACAGCTAACATATACCATTTATCGCATTGTTACGTGCTAGCTGTTTGCTGTTATCAGTTTACCGCCTGGATAGCTCAGCGGTAGAGCAGCTGTTTTGTAAACAGCAGGTCCGCAGTCCAAATCTGCGTCCAGGCTCCATAAAAAGGATTCTTAACTCACTCAAAAGGCATCTCCTCATGTATAATAGAGCTTAATGACCTGGTAGCTCAATTGGATAGAGCAACTCCCTTCTAAGGAGTAGGTTGTGAGTTCAAGTCTCACCCTGGTCACACTTCGCTTCACACATATGAATAGAATAATCCCTGTTGTCATTGCTATTATCCATAAAGAAAATAAGTTCCTCCTTACAGAACGTAAAGGAAAAGACGCAGATGACGCTCCGTTTGGAAGAATTTGGCATTTTCCAGGTGGCGGAGTAGAGTTTGGAGAAGAGCTTCATGGAGCTCTTTTACGTGAGATAAAAGAAGAGTTGAATCTTACAGTTGTAATTGAACATCAACTACCTCGTATATTTTCAGCAGTACGTTCACATTGGCATGGTCTTCTTATTCCCCATTTATGCTCCATTCAAGGCGAGGAACATATTGTCTTAGATTCGGAATCATTTCAATACGGCTGGTTTACGTATAAAGAAATAAAAAAGATGTACACACTTCCCTTTGTTGCGGAGATGTTGGATGACGCGCAAAGCTTACTTAAAAAGTGAAAGTCCAATATGTTTGAGTGCCTTTGTAGTAAGAACTCTCCCTCTGGTTGTTTTTGTTAAAAAACCAATTTGTAGAAGGTATGGTTCAATAAATTCTTCAACTGTACGAACATCTTCAGATAAGCTAGATGCGAGAGTCTCAACTCCTGTTGGTTTATTTTGAAATTTTTCACCTAAGCATTCCATATACGCTCTATCAATTTCTGTAAGTCCCAGTGAATCTATTCCAAGTAAAGTAAAAACTGAATCTAAAAGTTCAGATTTAACTACTGTGTGATTTCGAACCTGCGCAAAGTCGCGAATTCGTTTTAATATTCTATTTGCAATACGAGGAGTTCTGCGAGATCTATTTGCTACTTCTTTTGCGAGGTCGCTCGTAAGTTCTATACCTAATACTTTTGCTGCACGTCGAATAATAACATTCATATCTTCGAGGGTATAAAAGTCCAGTCGCATTAGGAGTCCAAATCGATCACGAAGAGGAGCCGAAAGTAGAGCAAGCTTGGTTGTTGCGCCTACTATGGTGATTTTTGGGACAGGTAGTCGTACAGTACGAGCGGATGGTCCCTTTCCAATAATAATGTCAAGTGAGTAGTCTTCAATTACCGGATACAACATTTCTTCTACATGCTTTGGAAGTCTGTGTATTTCATCAATAAATAAAATGTCGTTGTCTTTGAGATTGGTAAGGATTGCAGCTAAGTCTCCACCTTTTTGAATGGCGGCACCAGATGTTATTTTTATATCCCCATGGAGCTCATAGGCAATGATATGGGCAAGTGTAGTTTTTCCGATTCCAGGTGGTCCATACAGAAGAATATGTTCTGTGGCATATCCTCGTTTATTAACTGCATCAAGGAATATTCTGAGGGTATCGGACGCATTTTTTTGTCCAATATACTCTGAGAGGGTTTGTGGTCTCAGATTTCCCAAATCAACAGGAGTTACAATATTTTTTTTCATGTTATTTATGAACTGTCATTCGTAATGCTTCTTGAATTTTCTTTTCAATACTTAACTCTTTTGGAAGTTTCTCAAACAATTGTTGTGCTTCGCTTTTTTTGTATCCAAGTTCAATTAACGCATCAATTACCGTTTTGTCGTCTGATGAAAGTGTTTGTTCGAACTTAAATTCAGTCTTAAACTTTACAGAAAGCTCTAATACAATTTTCATTGCTGTTTTTTTCCCAATTCCAGGTATTTCAGAAAATAGTTTTACAGAATTTGTTCTTACAGCATCAACCGCCTGTTCAAATGAAACATGCGAAACAATACTAAATGCAGTCTTTGGCCCTACTCCTGGCACTGACAAAAGTAAATGAAAGAAATTTTTTTCTTCACGATTTGCAAATCCAAATAACACATGCGCATCGTCCCTTACTTGTAGATGGGTATAAACCATGATTTCATCTCCAACCAATTTATGAGAAAGCGCTGAAGGTGTGATATAAAGTTCATAACTTACTCCAGATGCAGTATCAATAACAGCAGTTTTTTCATCAAATTCAGAAAGGATTCCAGTAAGCTTCGCAATCATGAGTGCAGTATACTATATTTATTATTGTATCTTCAATTCATCTCTTTCTATTCTCCAAAGACGGTTATATTTAGCAACTCGTTCTCCTCGTACTGGTGCGCCAAATTTTACGAATTCTGCCTGGATTGCAACAGATAGGTCCGAAACAAAGTCATCGTTTGTTTCTGAACTTCGTCCCGCAACAACATAGGATATTGAATTGGTGCGTGCTAAGTTTACAATATCAAATACTTCGGAAATTGTCCCTATTTGATTTGGCTTTAATAAAAATGAGGTGCAAGTGCCTTCTCGTATTGCATATGTTAAACGATCTTTATTCATACGAATCAACTCATCACCGACAATATAGATTGTAGAGGATAAAGAAGTACTTAGCTTTTTCCAACTTGGCCAATCTTCTGCATCGAAGGGATCTTCTATATAGAGAATAGAATAATTATCTAAAAGAAATTTTACAAAGTTAATGTATTCGTCACTTTTTAAAGGATGTGGTTTATCTTTGATCGTATATAGTCCTTTTTTTGAAAAGAATGAAGACGCAAAATCAATTCCCAAAAACATATCCAAACCCGCCTTCATTTTTACCTGTGAAATTGCTTCATTCAATATTTCTAAAGCATCAACATTTGTTGTAAGGTTTGGACTAAACCCTCCTTCTTCACCAACTGCAGTTGTGGCATTTCTATATTCAAGTACTTTTTTTAACTCAACATAGAGTTCAATTGCCTTTTGATAGGCAGTTCCGAAAGTAAATGAGGAAGAGGGGATAATCTGAAATTCTTGAAAGTCCATAGGAGTATTTGCATGTTTTCCTCCATTGATCATATTAAAAATGGGAGTTGGTACTTTATCAATTGGTATCTCAGACTTATAAATGGATTTATATAAACCATTTAAATATTTAAAAAGGGGCATTTGAACGTCTGCTGCTCCCGCTTTTGCTATCAATTGGGAAATAGTAAGAAGAGTATTCGTTCCTAGTCTACTCTTATTTTTTGTGCCGTCCGCCTTTACTAACCAATCGTCAATTTCCTTTAATTTCGCTGGATTAACTCCTTTTAATTTGGGAGCAATAAGATCATTAATATACGAAACTGAATGAAGTACACCTTTTCCAAAAAAACGATTGCCATCTTCATCACGAATATCAGCAGGTTCATTTGGGTAGTGTGCCTGAGCACCAGGTACAGACGTAACAACAGACACTCCACTATCAAGCACCAGTTGTGCTTCTACTGTAGGGAGTCCTCGTGAATCAATTATTTCATATGCTGCTATTGATTTAATGAGGGCCATACGTTATTTTTTTAGACTTTCAAATTGTTTTCTTTCAATACCATGAATTAACTCACGGGTTCTTTCTATCGCGTCTGGATTGACTGAGACACTTGTAATACCCGCTTTAACCAATCGTTCAACAATGTCAGGAAAATCGGACGCTGCTTGTCCGCAAATAGACGCTGTTACTCCATATTTCACAGCGGTTGTCACAATATATTCAAGAATCTGCACTATCATTGGATTTCGCTCATCATAGATGTTGGAAACATGTTCATTATCTCGGTCAACTCCAAGAAGCATCATGGTCAGATCGTTGGTCCCAATTGAAATACCCTGTATTCCGACCTTGAGGAATTCTTCAAGATTAAGGGCACAATAAGGAACTTCTACCATGATCCAAAGTTTGAAGTCTGGATAATCAAGAAGTCCTGATTTACGTACGATCTCCTTTATCTTAATAAGCTCCCATGGCACTCTCACAAATGGGATCATCAAATGCAAATTGCGATATCCCATATCCCATATTTTTTTAATCGCTTTTAATTCTAAGAAAAATTCATAGGGATCATTAATATAACGAGATGCACCTCTATATCCAATCATTGGATTCTCTTCATGTGGTTCATATCGTGCTCCACCTTTTAAGTGTCTATATTCATTTGTCTTAAAGTCTGTTGCTCTATAAACAACTTGTCGTGGGTTAAAAGGTTTTACAAACTTTAATAAATTGGAAGTAAGCTTCTCTACAAAAATGTGTTCTTTTTTTTCTTTAATAAATTCCTTAGGATGTGTTCCAATTTCAGCGATCATAAATTCAGCTCGAAGCAGTCCAATGCCGTCGGTGTCATGCTTTGCAACCTCGGCTGCTTTCTCTGGTTCTGCAAGATTGACATACACTTTTGTGACTGTCTTTAATTTTGCTTTTGCATTCTTTATCTTTATCATTTCAACATCGTGTTTATGAGCTGCCGAAAGGATACTTCCTTTAAATACTTCTCCCGATGAGCCATTGACCGATACTGTTGATATGTTTTTCAAAATTCGTGTTGCACCTTCAGCTCCTACAACTGCAGGAATTCCCAATTCTCTTGATACGATGGCGGCGTGTGAAGTGCGTCCACCTTTTTCAGTGACTATCGCAATTGCCTTCTTCATAGCAGGAACATAGTCTGGATTTGTTTGTGGTGCAACAAGAACATCGCCCTTTTTAACCAATCCAATTTCTTTTGGTGAACGAATGATTACGACTGGTCCAATACCAATACCAGGAGATGCAGGTGAACCAGTAACAAGTGGAAGAGTGCTTGAAAGCACATCACCAGTTTGTTTGGTAGAAACAGCATTCATTGTAGTTATTGGACGAGACTGTACAATAAATACTCTTTTATTCTCTATTGCCCACTCAATATCTTGTGGAAAATAATAGTGATTCTCAATATCTTTTACAAGAAGTGCAACTCCTGTTAGTTCTTGTTCCGTAAGCTTTTGTAATGAGCCTTCTCTTTTGGAAAGTGCAACTTCAACATTTTTAGTTCCTGACTTTACATACTTTACATTTTGATAGGC
>JAPLYQ010000033.1 GCA_026395475.1 Candidatus Roizmanbacteria bacterium
ATATAAATCCGTAATAGATTGCGCCAATCCTTGCTCATCACCCTCTTTTGTAAGTATTCCGGCATTTTTCACTATATCTACAATCGCACCGCTTTTCGTGGACACTATTGGCAGCCCACTTGCCATAGCTTCAATAAACACCATTCCATATTGCTCTTCCCAGGTAGATGTTTTCTTTGAAGGAACACAGAATACGTCAGCTTGCCGAAAGACCGTTGGCATTTCTTTATATGATTTGTGTTCTATCGTAACACTATTTTGAAGATTGTCTTCTTGTTTTAATTTGCGTAATGTATTCTCAAGTGGTCCTTGCCCAATAATGTGTAGTCTGATATCTTTTGCAGTCGCAATAACTTTTTTAAAAGCATTGTACAAATCCATAATTCCCTTTTCCTCCACAAGTCGCCCGACAAATAATACTGTGAAAGGTTTTGATTCTTTTTTTGACGCAGGATAAAAGAGTGATACATCAACACCAAGTGGGATAAGTGATATTTTGTTTTCGTTGATTCCTTCGGTAATAAGGCATTGTTTTGCTTTTTCGGTATAGCACACAAATCGATCCACATATTGCATGGTGAATTTTTTAATTCTTTTTTTGGCAGCGGTTGACTCATTGTTAAAAGGAATTGTTTCCCACCAAGTGGAAATCAGTTTTTTTATTTGTCCCTTACTCCTTAGGACTGCGGCTTGATATGAATAATAATAATGAGGATCTCCTACATGAACAATATCAGAATCCGTAATATGATTTTCCAGTCCAAACAACACCTGTGAATCGCCAAGAGTTCTATTTGCTATAAATTTAATTGGTGAATTTAAAAAATGCAATCTTTGAAGATCTGCGATACTGAGAAGTTTGACAAGTGGAAACTGAACATGTGAATATCATGTTATTTGTTCATTAATGTTTTTGGCAATCTCATTACCTCTCTTATTTTTTGTCCAACATTCGCATACTTCCAAAAAAACTTCCATCTACTTTTAGCAATCCATTGTTCCTTCTTTTTGTTTAACTGTGATACCTCAAAGTGATCGTAGACAACTTCTGAATCAATGCCAACTGCAAAACCGGCATTCCTTGCTCTTACGCAATAATCAACATCTTCATAATACATAAAATACGATTCATCCCACAGTCCAATTGTTTGTACAACTTTTTTTGAAAAACCCATAACTGAACCGCTAATAAAATCTACTTTTGTTAACCTATTATCTGGCTTTTGAGAAATGAGCCCCCCACTCAATCTCCACTTATCAATCTCACCTCCGTAAAATATATGTTTCCCTTGTTTCATGGCATAACCCCATACATCAAATAGTTTTGATGCCTCAAATAATGATTTTATCGAGATACCTTTTAATGAAATGTCAGGATTGAGTGCAAAAAAGTAGTCGCATCCATCTTGTAAGCCCGCTCTTATTCCCTCATTAATCCCCGCTGCATACCCCTTTCCATTGGTACTATTATCAATCCAATAAATAGTGAACGACTTCACATAATTAGTTGAATCCAAATGTCCCGATGAAAAAATAGTTTTAATTTCTTCTTCCAAACGTGCCTTTTCTTCCTGAAGTGTTTTATACAACACCACAACCAGTGCAATTTTAGCCTCCGTTAACCTGCGAGGTTGCCAAGGCTGGCAATTCACAACTGCTAACAGACTTTCATTAAAAACTTCCCATTTATATGGATGGATTACATTTTTTTCTGATTTTTTAAAGTCATGTTTTGAAAGTGCTTCTTTTAATTTTTCTTCATTTGGGACTAATGTTAAATGAGGAAAATATTTTTTGTATTCCTGGAAAATGGGAAGGTCGAGTGCAATAACCGGGAGTCCCTCAATCAACGCTTCAAGTACTGGATAACAAAATCCTTCATGTTGTGAGGTATACATCATAACATCTGCATTTTTATAGAGCCACTTTAACTGTCCATCATTAAAGTTTTGTATAAACTGAACGTTTTGTGTTTTCCCAATGTGAAGTGACTTTACATATTCCGCCTCTTGAGGACCTGCGATGACGGTATAGGTGTCTCCAACTACTGACAGCAACTTATCAATTCGTTTCACTGGTTTTACTACTCCCACAAACAAAGCAATTGGTTTTTTTGGCTGAATGAAAACCGGTTTTTCTGAAACACTTTGAAGATGATCTGCACCAGATGGGATAACCTGTACTTTATAGACAAAATTGGGATATCTTTTTTCAAACTCTTTATATATCTCGTTATGCAAAATGATAATTGTGTCAGCAATGCGAATCGACTGTTCTGTTTGAATCTTCAACTTTGATGCTGAGTGTTTATAATTTTCCGGTGATGTAAAAAAACCAAAGTCATAGAGAAACACTATTTTTTTTACCGGGAAGAACTGCAACAACCATGGTATTGTCCCCCCAGTTCCCAAAAATACATCACATCTATGAATAAGTGTTGCAAGAGGAAGCCATAGCTGGGAATACAATCGAGTTGGAAGTCGATGCACGGAGGCATTATTAAATCCAAACCAATGCATGATGCGGGCAAATCCATCTTTATATCCTCCATCTTTAATTGCGCGTGCATAAAACATATGGAGTGGATGAAGAAAAAGTTCTTGTAGTCCATATTTCTTCTGCTCCTTCTTATACTCTTTCGCCTGTCGTACCGAGTAGTCAAAGAACTTTTTTATAATTTGAGGGAATGATCTGTATGAATAATGAGAAACTTCTGATTTGAGTTCTCCGATAACTCCTTTCACTTTATACTGCTCATGGATAAGCATCTCTCCCGAAATTGCACTCGTTGTTTTAAACAAAACTAATTTTTTATGCAGCTCCCCATGCATGAGTTTTTTTCCAAACAAGTGATTGCGAAAATGAAGTCGATACCCATCATATTTTGAATTTGAAAGAGCTTGTATGATTTCTTCCTTGTTACTTTTTGTGATAACTTCATCGCTATCAAGAACAAACGTCCACTCAGTAGCAACTTGAGATAGTGCGAATGCACGTTGCATACCAAAATCATAACAATGATGTCTCACTACTCTGCAATTAAATTGCTGTGCGATTTCAACCGTGCAATCTGTAGAGTAGTCGTCAATAATAATAATCTCACTAGCAATATTTTTTACACTTTCCAAAGTTCGCACCAGAGTATCTGCTGCATTGCGTGTAATAATAAGTACTGTGAGATTCTTTATCATTTGAGTAATGTTAATTTCCCCTTCTTTTGTTGTACTATTTTTGGATTAAACAAATTAAAAAAAGGTGTATTTGAATTGCCTAAATATTGTCTTCGTATTTTTGGGTCATCAAGTTGCACAACTGAAAATCGAGGTGGACCAAATGAAAAATGGACGATTCCACTTCTCATGAGTACAAATGGATAGGCGCACCCAATGAGAAATAATAGTGCTACAACAATTGTCATAACTATGCCTTTTTTTGTTTCCACTAAATACGTCAACCAATATATTCCCACAACAAACAATGCAGGAATGGAGGCGCGCATAGCAAAATCATTCATCAAACCCATTTTGTACCATGGAATTAAAAGGAGAATTGCAAATGCAAGAAAAAGGAGTGAAGATCTTTTTTTTGCTCTGATAAGGAGAACTGCAAAAATACCGAATTCCAATAAATAAAACATGCCAAGACGAAAAAGTATTTTACTGCCAAACAATTTCTCAATTTGCCACAGCCATGCGCTTGCAGTTGTTTCTCTTACACTTAACGTCATGTTTGAAAGAAAGAATAGTATTTCTATTGCCAGAATAAGCAAGGAAAGTGCAACTGTTGTTATTTTTATTGGACATTTTTTGCGGATAAACATCCATGCATAAAATGGAGCAAGTCCAATAAATACAAATGGCGACCACAACAAAGTAGACACAAATAAAAGATCTTGAAAAGGCAATTTTTTATCCTTTAAAAAACTAAATGCAAGAATACCAATGCAAATCCACCCTGCAATGACATGCTGAGGAACATAGAAAAAAAGTGTAGTGTTGCCAGAATATTGCCAGATAATCCCCCACCATTCCCAATCGGCATATCCACTAACTCTCTTCCACATCATGAGGCGCCCAATAAGATCAAGTCCTGAAAAAAATGGAAAAAGAAGACTCATCCATAGCTGTGTTTTTTCTTTAACAACAGATAGAAGCCACGTATATGCAATCGCAATTCCTAAATAAGTCCAGGCGAATAGTGCAATGTTTGCCGCTTTCCACCCAAGCCACTTCCCAATAACAGCACTGGGAAGATAGTATGCAAAATAATAGACGAGATAGACAAATTTATTGGTCTCAACAAGTTTGTAGGTGACTGGCCAGTCAAAGGAAATGAGATCACTCAAAATTGCACTATGTTTGAATGCATCCCCATCTTGTAATCCTCGATGTCCAGTACCTGACAGGAGTGTCCAAATAAACAAAACAATCCCACTCACAATAAGTGTTTTTTTTGAAATAAAAATAGATCCAGTGACTTTCTTTATATTTTTAGCAATTGTATACACAAGGAAAAGAAGGAAAAAAAGTGCGATAAGAGGGTGTGTCCACCCGGTTAAAAATATGCAAAAGGGAATAAGAAGATATAACACGCTTGTTACAAGAAGCGCTCGAATAGAAATATGCATATTATTCCTTATTATACCGCCAAATCGTATAAGAAGCGGTCTGTCCTGATTGTTTGAAATGCATTGTTAATTCCTTTTTTACTTGTGGAGTGATACCCTCGTACTCTCCCATTTTTTTAGGAATAACGATGTATTGAATACCAGTGAAATCCAATGGGCGATTGTATATTTTTTGGACCCATGGAAAATGAAGTGGAGTGAATTCGCGAGGTAAAGCATCAAGATAGTAATAGAGTTCAACTCTATTCCCCACTACCAACACATTATCTTCATTCTTTCCAGGCATAAGAGATCCGACTTGCTTTGCTTCTTTTATAACAGACGCGGAGAGATAAACTTGCCTTTTTTGATTATCTTTAAAAGTTTTATATGCATCTCGTACAAGAATAAGTGAAAAAATAATAAGTACAGCCCATACAATTCTACGAATTTTTTTAGTATTCAAAACATCTGCAATCAAAAGAACAAAAAAAGGCACAAATAATGCAAAATTCAATTTTGAAAGCCCTTGGAAAAAGAAGGTAAATGAAATTAACATCATTAAGAGAAGAGGAATATTTTTATACTTTCTCTTATAGAGATAAAGGAGGAGAAGAGCAAATACGACACAAATGCTTAACAACAGTTTGAGCTGAATACCAAGAAAAAAAGTTTTATACGTTGACTGAATGTATGAGTAATTAAAAACAATCATTTGCTTCCACAGTCGATCAAGTGCTCTTAGACTGATGAAGTAGACTATTGCAAGGTCCCATACAAGTAAAAAAACTGCGATGCTTTTTTTTCTTGTAGATTTTAAAAATACAGGGATCAAAAACAAGAAAGCGGTTGGCTTTATCATAGTCGCAAGAGCTACGAATAACCATGTGAAGTGCTCTCTTTTTATTTCAAAAAATAACCAGGCGACTACCAAGAAAAATGCCATTCCCGCGTCATACCAAAGCTGTTGTTGGACTACAGCAAATTGAAAGGAAAGATACAAAATAAGAATAAGAAAATAGAGAAGTGGTCTCTTGATTTTCCTTGCAACTAAATAGGCGATAATGGCAAACTGAATAAGTTGAGTTGCAACAAAAATAGAAGAAAGAGCAAAGAGATTCTGGCTAAATGGAGCAAGTAATATACTGGTAAGAAACCCATGATGGTCAAAGAAAGACAGATACTGCACTAAGCCTTTTGAAACAAGCCAAGGATAAAAAAAGAATTCTGGAAATATCTGAACTGGAAGAGAAACAAGAATAAATAAGTAGGAGAAAAAGCAAAAGGCGAATAGAGAAAATATAATCATTTTTTTTGATAGATTGTCGTAATAAGACCACCCTTCCCTGCCCTCCATATAAATCGCTTCACAAAAAAGTAATAGGGAATCCACCAGCTAAAAAAGAAATACTTTGCCATTTTATTTTTACCGAAATTTCCGTCGAGATTCTTTTTAAAATCGTACCAATCCTCATATGTACCATAATAACATTCCTTCCATGTTTTCTTTAAAAACAAATGTGAGAATGACTGCTTACTGAAATAAAAACGATGATCTTCTACCATCCACCAAGACCAACTTTTTACCATGCGAGCCATTATGCTTAGATAGTTAGGCGTTTGAATGACAACGATGCCATTTTTGTTAAGAAGTTTTTTAAAAAGTAGGATTGTTTCTTTTGGCTTACTTACATGTTCGAGTACATCGTAGAGAATAATGGTGTCATATTTTTTTGTAGCTATTTTGGCAAATGATTCAAATGATTTTTTGATCACATGAACTGGGATACCCTTTACATATTCTGGAGTTACTTCTGGCTCGAGTGCATCTACCTCATAGCCTTTTTTTGAAAGCATGCTGCTAAGTAGTCCAAACCCTGCGCCAACTTCCAATACTTGTTTTCCTTTTGAATATCGTTTCAGTAAACCCAATGTTTTTTTATACCTTTTTATAAACTGCTTATCTCTCTTTTGATACTCAGCAAATTCGTAAATATGTTTGGTACTTTTTCGTGGAGTCTTTGGGTCTACAAATGCAACGAGGCACTTTCTACATTGGTAGATCTGCACCTTCTCAACTTCGATATGGGGATATACGTGGGGCGAACCACAGACAGGACATTTCATAAGCATCTATTATATAAAATCCCCACTGAATAAGCCCTGCTGTTAACCTCGCAGGTTAGAGGCTAAATTTACATAGGTCCATTTCTTGAAGCTTGTGCACCATAAGAGCTATCCCAGCGTGCCTCTTCATCACGGTCCGCTTGTCTTTCTTCTTCCGCGGTTAATACTCTAACTACAGCCGGTTCTGCTGGTTTGGGAATTACATTTTGAGTGACATGTGCAGTGCTACTGGCAACAAGTCTTGCTGATATAGCATTCGCAAGTTTTTCTTCGTCATCGTTCCCAGCATGTGTACTTATCGAAACTGCCGGCTCACGTGCAAATGGCTGAGTTCCAATTGGTAAAACAGATTCAATTGTAAGTGCTGGTGCAGGTGTGCCAAATGCTGCTGTATAGTCTGCTTTTGTTTGTTCGATAATCGCTTGCGTACCTGGAGGAAGTGGAGGTTTAACAGGTTGTGCCGCAGCACTTTTTTCTAGAGCAACATGAACCTGGTCTTGAACCTGTCTATTTGTGAGAAACTCACCTTTGCCCATAGTGCCATTATACTACTATAGGACTACAGTTGCAAATTTCATACTTT
This sequence comes from Candidatus Roizmanbacteria bacterium, assembly GCA_026395475.1. Classification (GTDB taxonomy): domain Bacteria; phylum Patescibacteriota; class Microgenomatia; order UBA1406; family GWC2-37-13; genus JAKBEU01. Next base: position 7,317 of record JAPLYQ010000033.1, read on the forward strand.
TATTACGCCTATCTATTACAACTTCAACATCTATGCATCTATAAAATTTTCGTGCCTTGTTAACCTGCGAGGTTAACAGAGGCTAGATTTACAGTACTGCCGACTGAGCCTGGCAGACGCGGCGTCTGCCAAAGGGCGCTAATATACTGTTTTAGCCCTTTATAGTGCGCTTTTTATGACCAAAAGCGGCTTATAAGCGACTGCGTTTTTTGATTCTCTCTTTTATAGTTCTTTGCATGGAATGTAAAATATGTAAATCAAAAATAACAAAACATTTTGCTAATAAAAACGGCTACGTATTTTATCGTTGCATTAAATGCAAAACAATTTTTTTAAATCACTTGCCTTCTGTTAAAAAGCTAAACAATTATTATTCAAGTCAATTTTCATATACTGATGGATTAAAAAACGAAATACTCATTCGAAAAAGAAGCAAACAAATACTAATGCATATTAAAAAATATTTACCTTATGGTAAAACCTTATGTGATGTAGGAAGCGGTTATGGTTTTTTTCTCAATGAGGCACATGCTGCTCAATATAAAATATTTGGGATAGAACCATCTCAACAGTTAGTTAGACATGCAAAAAAACATTTTGGAGTTCATACATTTCTTGGATCTCTAACAAAATATACAAACTCTCAAAAAAAACAGTTTGATATTGTTACTTGTATCCATGTAATTGAGCACGTAACTAACCCAAAGCAATTTATTACTCTTCTCCTTAAAATCGTTAAGCCGGGAGGTTTGCTATATATTGAAACACCAAATAGCGACAGCCATCTTTTATACGTTGAAAGAGAAAGCTATACCTTCCTTATTCCTCCAGACCATCTATGGCTATTTTCCCAACAATCAATTAAACAACTACTCCCAAAATACTCTTCTATCATTTCAATAAATACGTATAGCTATTCGGAACATTTAATGGGAATTATAAAAAGAATAATAAAATCCCTTAGTCTTTCTGAACGAAGTGAAGAATCTACCGAGAGGAACGAGGAAAAAAAACGTGAGGAGTTTACTCTGAGCAACTCCAAAGGGTTAGATCCTTCAGCTAATCACTTCAGGATGATACAAAAATTCAAAAAAAATCTCTCCTACCTACTTTTTGACCGCACTCTTGCTCCCTTTTTAACAGGCACACTAAACTGGAACCATAAAGGAAGTATTCTGGAGCTTTATATTAGGAAAAATAAATAAAAAGCGGCTTATAATCCGTTGTGTATTTTTGAAAACTAATTCAGAGTAAAAGAATATGATACTCGCAATCATCATTCTAACCCTCTTTATCTATTCTTCTCCTGTTCAAGCTCAAGAATTAATCCCCTACCAAAATAATCCAATTATCCTAAAGGAGTCATCGCATAATGGTTCCGTAATGCCATCTGTCCTAAAGGAACAGAATACATATTCTCTTTGGTACGCAGATGATACGGGAGAAAGCTTTCGAGTATATCGGATGAAATCTGCAAATGGTATAGATTGGTATGACAAAACTGATACAAATGTAACAAGTAGACATAATGCAAGTGACCCATTTGTCACAGTTGAAAATGGTCAATATACTCTCTATTTTGCGTCTTCAAACTATGGAAATATATCGCTTTGGGAGTCAAAAAGCATAGATGGAATACATTTTGTTCCAGGATCTGAAAAGGAAATACTAAAATCAGAATTGCAATGGGAAGGAGCTCATCTCTCCTGTCCAGCTGTAATAAAAGAAAATAATATCTCTTACCTTTTTTATGCAGGAAGTGGCGTTAGTAATTGGGGTATAGGAGTTGCAACTTCAACCGATGGGGTCAGCTGGCAAAAATGTCCAAACAATCCTATCATCGCTCCTGGTGCCAGCGGTCAGATTATTAAATATAATGATATTTTTTATCTCTATTTTCAAACTCCAAGCGGTCTTGAAGTTCAACAAGCAGCATACCTCAATGGATGTAATACTATATGGACTGGAAGACACATTGTAAATAGTGCGCTTCGTGACCCTTCACCACTTCAGGTTGGAAATGATCTATGGTTATATGGGACTCTTCCAACCTCAACAGGTTTGCATATCGGACTTGCATCAAACAATGCAATTTCTGTGCCAACGTATCCTATCGTCATTATTCCAGGAATGTTTGCTTCATGGAATAAAGATGCAATATTACATAATACAAGTGTCCCCTTTAACTCATGGCAATTAAATCCTGCAGTCACAGAATACAGTGCAATAGAAACTACGCTTAACAACAAAGGAAAAATAAAAGACAAAGACTATTTTATATTTTCGTATGACTGGCGAGCACCACTTTCAACAACTGCAGAAAACCTAAATCAATTTCTTCAAAATAAATTTTGGAATAACAATACATATCAACCGGTTCAACTGATTGGGCATTCACTTGGAGGGACTGTTGCTCGGCTCTTTGCGCAGAATAACAAAGCCAAACCAATAAAAAATATTGTTACGAGTGGGTCTCCTCTCCTTGGAGCGCTTCAAGCATATAAGCCGCTTGCAGCAGGTGAAATTGATCGAGAAAATAATCTTATGTGGATTGCAGAAAAACTTATATTACTGTTCAACAAGTCAAAAATTGAGAGTGATAAGGATACTATTAAACGTTTACTACCAATTTTGAGCGATCTATTACCTACATTTTCATTCCTAAAAAATGAGTCGGGTTCTTATATTTCTAGTTCAATCAAAAATACAACTTTAATTA
>JAPLYQ010000056.1 GCA_026395475.1 Candidatus Roizmanbacteria bacterium
TGAAGCTAAATAATCATGACAACACTCACAAAGATAACTAAACCTATTTCTGCAACTGAGATAAAAAAAACTTGGCATTTAATAGATATGAAAGGAAAAGTTCTTGGAAGAGAACTCCCACGAATGTCTACTCTTTTACAAGGAAAACACAAGCCAACATACGTTCCCAATATTGATAGTGGAGACTACGTAGTAGTCATTAACGCATCTCACCTTATGTTGACCGGAGATAAAATGGATACAAAAATGTATGATCACTTTTCTGGATATCCAGGAGGACTTAAGAAGACAAAGGCAAGTGATTTATTGAAAAATAATCCTGCCCGAATGGTCATAAATGGAGTTGGTGGTATGCTTCCAAAAAATAAATTACGTGATAAGCGATTAGCTCGTTTGTTTGTATTTGCGGATGATCAACATCCATATGCAAAAGAATTGGGTCTGAAAGCATAAATTATTATTTGATAGTATCTTATGGTGAAAAAAACAAAAAATGTTCTGTTTTACGAAGGGGTCGGAAGACGAAAGACTTCTGTTGCAATAGTACGTCTTTATATTCCTGGAAAAGACAAAACCGTCATGGTGGGTGAAACAAAGATTAAAGAAGGAGAGATTTGGGCAAATCATGCAAAAATCGAAAAAATGTTTCCAGCATTACACCAAAAGGTACAGTACTTAAAACCACTTAAAATCGTAAATGCAGAAGACAGATTTTGTGTTTCAATCACCGTATCAGGTGGTGGCTTAAACGGACAACTTGACGCAATTGGTCATGGTCTTGCACGTGCACTTGAAAAGACAGATAAAGAAATAATGAGACCTCTTTTGAAGAAAGAATTACTCCTTAAAAGAGATCCTCGTGCTCGCCAAAGAAGAAAAGTGGGTACCGGAGGAAAAGCTCGAAGAGCAAAACAGTCTCCAAAGCGATAACGAGATATAGTATTATCTATACATATGAAGAAAGATCTTTCTATCATTATTGTTTCATATAATACAAAAGACCTTACTCTCAAATGTATCGCAAAACTACAAAAGGCCCTATCTAAAGGTTCCCTTCAAGCCGAGGTAGTTATTGTTGATAACAACTCTCAAGATGGTTCAGGTGAAGCTCTCCAAAAAATCGCAGATAATAAAAATATAAAAGTAATTTGCAACACAGGTAACAGCGGTTACGGAAAAGCAAATAATCAAGGGATGGCCATCTCTGAAGGGCGCTATATTTTATACCTTAATTCAGATGTTTTAGTTCCTGAAGAACCTTTTTTTGATGCACTCATCAAGGAGATGGATGCTCATTCCACATATGGAGCCCTTACAGTAAAAGTACAACTTCCAACTGGGGGTATTGACCCTGCTTCCCACAGAGGATTTCCAACGGTGTGGAGATCATTCTGTTACTATGCAGGTCTTGAAAAAATCACTGCACGCATTCCATTGCTCAATGCGTTGTTTGGTGGATATCATCTAACCTCATTACCACTTACAACAATACATGAGATTGATGCGCCAACTGGTGCATTTTTTCTTGCGAGAAAAGATCTTCTTGATACATTAAAAGGATTTGATGAAGACTTCTTCATGTATGGAGAAGATATTGATTTGGCATTCCGTATAAAGCGTCTTGGGTACCTGGTCATATACGATCCAACCTATAGCGTATTACATTTAAAGTATCAGAGTGGTATTAAAAAGAAAAATAATACTGCTGTTCAAAGTAAGACCCGTAACTATTTTTATGAATCGATGGCAATTTTTTACAAGAAGCATTACGAAAAAAGCTACCCACGATTAATTTCCATGATCGTATACATGGCTATTAATCAAAAAAAAGCCGGCATATGAAACACATAGGAATTGACGCTCGATTACTATTCCAAACTGGAGTAGGGACTTATCTTCAAAATCTTCTTCATAATATTCCCCACTACGCACCAAAAGATATAACCTTCACTTTTTATTGTCTCCCATCAGATGCCTCCTTTATCCAAAAAGCAATTCCTAATAGTCATATTCATACCACAACAGCACTGTGGCATTCTTGGAGCGAACAAACAGAGTTTCTAGATTGCATATATAAAGATAATTTGGACCTCATGCATTTCACCTATTTTGGTCACCCAGTACTTTATAATCGAAAATGCATTTCAACAGTTCACGATGTTACTCCTCTCTTATTTAAAACAGGGAAAGCATCTACAAAAAATTCTCTCGTGTATTTTATAAAGCATAGTGCCTTTTCCTTTGTTCTTAAGAATCAAGTCATGCGAAGTGCTGCTATTATTACTCCCACTAAAACTGTCAAAGAACAGCTTATCCAGTTGTATGGAGCTTCAATCGAAAATAAAATTACTCCTATCTATGAAGGCGTTTCTTATCGACTTTTGGAAGGCAAAAGCGAAGAGTCCACAATACAAAAACCATATCTTCTCTATGTGGGCAACTTTTATCCTCATAAAAATGTTCAATTTTTGATAAAAGCGTTTGTAAAAAGCAATTCCACATATGTATTGGTATTAGCAGGTCCTCAGTGAAAGATAAACAATCGATCAATGAATTGGTCACCTTGTATAAAAATGCCGAAGCACTTATCCATCCATCCATTTCAGAAGGATTTGGTTTGCCGATAGTGGAAGCGATGCATTTCAATATCCCTATCTTAGCTTCCCATATTCCAGTATTCCAAGAATTATTAGGTACATCCTATTACTCATTTGATCCATTTGAAGAGTCTTCAGTTATTGACACAATTCATACATTTGAACGAGAACAAGAAAAGAAAAAAAACATATTAAGAAAAGAATTTTCATTTGATGAAATGACTCGACAAACAATGGAGCTTTACTTACGACATGTATAATTCAAAAACAAAAATAGCAATCGTTTATGATTGGATAGACAAGTGGGGTGGAGTAGAGCGAGTTCTTCTTCATCTCCACAGATTATTTCCTAATGCTCATTTTTATACCTCAGCAGTTGAATATAAAAATGCACAATGGGCAAAGGGTCTGACGATACATCCTTCCTTTATTCAATCTTTTCCATCCTTTCTTCGTATGAATCGTGCTCTTATGGCGCCTCTATTTCCCTTTGCATTTGAGTCGTTTACATTTGGTGAATACGACTTAGTAATTTCCGTTACCTCAGCATTTGCCAAAGGAATTATTACAAAACCAGGAACAAAACATATATGTTACCTTCTAACTCCCCCTCGTTATTTATGGAGTCACACAAAAGATTACATATCAGGGTTTAAAGGTTTTTTTGCACAGCCATTTTTGCATCACTTACAACAATGGGACTTATGTGCAGCTCATCGACCAGATAAATATATATCCATTTCAACAACTACTGCAAAGCGAGCTAAACAGTATTATCAAATAGAGAGCCAAGTGGTACATCCACCATTTGACACAGAATATTGGGATTTACAGAAAAAAACCATGAAAAAGCCAGGATCTGTGTCCACAACAGATTCGTATTATCTGTGTGTGGGAAGAATGGAATCATACAAAAAAACTCAGCTCATTTTAGAAGTTGCTAAGCAGAAACAATCTTCACATTTTGTCTTTGTTGGAACTGGTTCTCTTGAAAGAAAACTGAGACAACAAGCGCCTCAAAATTGTCAGTTTGCGGGGCTTGTCACTGATAGTGAACTCTCTTACCTCTATTCTCATGCAAAAGCCCTTATAATGCCACAAAATGAGGATTTTGGATATATCTCACTGGAGTCTCAATATCATGGATGTCCCGTAATTGCATACCAGGCAGGGGGAGCTACTGAAACAGTGATAGAAGAAGAGACTGGACTCTTTTTTAAAGACCAGACAGTACCATGTCTGACGTCCCAGCTTGAAAGATTTGAACAAATATCATACAATCTAAGTCATTCAACTGGGCAGATACAACAATCAATTAGAGAACGATTTGGGTCAAAGCGATTTGATGCCCAGTTTCTTTATCAATTACAGTAAGCAATTTATATGAAAGCAGTAATTTTTGCAGGAGGTGCAGGAACTCGATTATGGCCATTATCTCGAAAAAAGTCACCTAAACAGTTTGAGCGCATCATTGGAGACAAGTCTACGTTACAGTTAGCGGTAGAGCGTCTGCGTCCTGAATTTGAATTCAAAGATATTTATATTTCTACAAATAGCGCCTATAAAACTATAATCCAAAAACAACTTCCTGATATTCCAGATGACAACTACTTTCTTGA
>JAPLYQ010000156.1 GCA_026395475.1 Candidatus Roizmanbacteria bacterium
CATCTTCTTCATGAAATCATTGTTCGAGGACTTGCACCAAATATTAAAAGTGCAAAGAACTTCCTTGAACTTCGTGAACCAGTTGTTTATGATATCTTGGAAGAAATAACAAAAGATCATCCAGTGCTCTTAAACCGTGCACCAACATTGCATAAATTGTCAGTACTTGGTTTCTATCCAGTGCTTACTGATTCTTATGTGATTAAGCTTCATCCAGCAGTCTGTGCAGGATACAATGCAGACTTTGATGGAGATGCTATGGGAGTCTTTGTTCCTCTTTCCACAACAGCAATCAATGAGGTTAAAAGTAGAATGATGGCTCATCAAAATCTTTTGAAACCATCTGACGGTACTCCAATCGCACTTCCTATCAAGGAAATGGCTTTGGGTATCTACTATCTTACAACCATCGATGCTCATGCAAATCAGCCAGATGAAGAACTTGCATTATTTTCAAGTGAAAATGAAGCAATTAGTGCGTATCATATTGGAAAAGTAACTCTGAGAAAACCAGTAATGGTAAGCATCGAGGGAAAAGTTCTTCGAACTTCAGTTGGGCGCATTTTTGTTAACCAACGCCTTCCAAAAGAATTGCGCTATATCAATAATGATATCCGAGCAGTTGATATTAAAGATCTTGTCGTCAAGGCAATGAAAATCTTTGATAACAATGAAACAATCGGCGCCCTTATTGATGAATTGAAAGAGGTAGGATTCTGGGGAGCAACAGTGAGTGGAGGTTTGTCCTCTTCAGTCTTTGACTGTAAGATCATTGATGAAAAAGGAGCTATTGTTGCTGAAACAGAAAAAGAAGTAATGAAAGTAGAAAAGAATTATGAGCAAGGATTCCTTACTCTTGAAGAAAAAAAGAGATATAGTAACAAATTGTGGCTTGCAACAACAGAAAATCTTGCAAACAAAACATGGGACATATTGGATGAAGAAAATCCAGTAAAAATGATCATTAAGTCAGGAGGAGCTCGTGCTTCAAAAGAACAGCTCAAACAACTTTCAGCCATGAAAGGACTTGTGGTTGATCCTATGGGAAAGATCATTGAAGTTCCTACAAAATCAAACTATAGAGAAGGTTTATCTATTTTTGAATATGTCATTTCAGCTCGAGGAGCTCGAAAAGGACTTACTGACTCTGCTCTTAAAACGGCAGATGCAGGATACCTTACACGACGACTCGTTGATGTGTCACACGACATGATTGTAAGAGAAGAAGATTGTGCAACAAATGAAGGACTTAAAATTACAACTTCTGAAGATCGTGGAGAAAAATTCAAAGCACGTATCAAAGGTCGATTCTTGCTTGAAGATGCTCTTGATGAGCATAAGAAAGTAGTTTTGACTGCAGGCACATTGCTTGATGAATATAATATCGAAGACCTTGAGAAGAAAGGTGTCAAAAAAGTTCGAGTCCGTTCCCCACTTCATTGCCATTCCAAATTTGGCGTATGTCAAAAATGTTATGGTATTGATCTATCAGTCGGAAGATTGGTAGAAGTTGGAGTCCCAGTTGGAGTTATGGCTGCCCAATCAATTGGAGAGCCTGGAACTCAGCTGACGATGCGTGTTCGACACTTTGGAGGTATTGTTATCTCAGACGTTACACAAGGATTACCTCGAGTTGAGGAACTCTTTGAAACAAGAACACCAAAAATCGTATCCCCTATCGCAGATATTGATGGAAAAGTTACTATTCAAGAGGATACAGAACGAGAAACATATACAATTAAAATCATTCCAAATGATACAACTCAAAAAGAAGAAGAGTTTATCGTACCAACAATGCAAAAATTGAAGGTAAAAGATGGAGATTTGGTTGTAAAAGGAACTCAATTATCCGAAGGATACCTCAATATTCATGATGTCTTGATGGTAAAGGGTCTAAAAGCAGCACAAATTTACCTTCTAAACGAAGTTCAACAAGTATATGAGTCACAAGGAATTGGTATTCATGACAAGCACTTTGAAGTCATTATCCGAAAGATGAGTGACAAGGTAACTATTGAAGACGAAGGAGACACATCATTTATTAAGGATGAGGTCGTATCAAAAATCCGATTTGAAGAAGAGAACAAGAAAGCATTAGCAGTTGGAGGAAAGCCATCCAGCGGAAAAGTGTCTATTCTTGGAATCACAAAAGCAGCTATTTATACCGATTCTTGGTTGTCAGCAGCCTCATTTGAACAGACAACATCAGTTCTAAGCAGTGCAGCAATCAAAAATCAAACAGATAACTTGCTCGGACTCAAAGAAAATGTTATAATAGGCAGATTAATTCCTGTTACTAAGGAACTTATTGATAAATATTACAGCAAATTTGTAAGCTCATATGCCAACAATCAACCAGCTCTTGAAACACAAGAGACAAAAACGAGTTAAAAAGTCACGTGCAGCAGCACTCAAAACAAGCTTTAACGCCCTTGAGCGAAAGTATGTTGAGACAAACAATCCTCTTAAACGTGGAGTGTGTACTGTTGTTCGAACCATGACACCAAAGAAACCAAATTCAGCTCTCCGAAAGGTAGCAAGAGTACGTCTTTCTAACAAGATGGAAGTAACTGCTTATATCCAAGGAGTTGGACACAATTTAGCTGAACACTCGATCGTACTTGTTCGAGGAGGTAGAGTAAAAGATTTGCCAGGTGTAAAATATCATATAGTGCGAGGAAAATTTGACACTGCAGGTGTTACCGGTCGCACGACATCTCGTTCCAAATATGGTGCGAAAAAAGCAAAAGTAAAAAAAGCTGAGTAATACATAATTATTAAATCATATGCCAAGACATTCATATAAAAGAACTCAACCAAAAAAGGATCCAGTCTACAATAGTTTTGAAGTTTCAAAACTTATTAACTATCTCATGATTGGAGGAAAAAAGACAACATCACAAACTATTGTGTATGGAGTATTAGAACGCTTTAAGAAAGAAAATATGGAACCAGTTGAAACGCTTGAAAAAGCTCTTTCAAATGTTGCTCCAGAACATGAAGTAAAACCACGCCGATTGGGTGGTGCTTCCTACCTTGTTCCAATTGAAGTACGCAAAGAAAGAAAGCTATTCTTAGGTCTTACTTGGATCGTAGAAGCAGCTCGTGCAAAATCAAACAAAGAATTCAGAACATTTCAAGAAAAATTGTACACTGAGCTTAAAGATGCTGCCCTAAATCAAGGTCAAGCTGTCACAAAGCGTGCACAATCAGAAAAACTTGCAGAACAGAATAAGGCTTTCTCGCATTTGAAGTGGTAAGCGGCATGAAGCATATAACAGGTAACATATAACATTTTTGTGTGTTATGTAGGGACAATTATGTCCATTTTTATGTGTTACATGTTTCGTGTTACATGTTACATTAAGTTAAATTAAAACTATGGCTCAACAAGGTGTTGTTACAAAAAACCGCAACGTCGCATTAGACAAAATTAGAAATATTGGTGTTATTGCCCATATTGACTCCGGGAAAACAACCACAACTGAACGACTTCTTTTTTATACAGGACGAACCTACAAAATTGGTGATATTGATGATGGAGACACACAGATGGACTGGATGCCTGCAGAACGAGAACGTGGTATCACAATAGTCTCTGCTGCTACAACCACATTCTGGAAAGAGTTTCGTATTAATATTATTGATACTCCTGGACACGTAGACTTTACTGCTGAAGTAGAACGCTCACTTCGAGTTTTGGACGGTGGAGTGGTAGTTTTTGATGCAGAAGAAGGTGTGCAAAGTCAATCTGAAACAGTTTGGAGACAAGCTGATAAGTATAAAATCCCACGTATTTGTTTCATTAATAAAATGGATAAATTAGGTGCGGATTTTGAAGGAACAACTCAAGAAATCACTGATCGACTTGGTGCACATCCTATCATTGTTACCTATCCAATTGGAAAAGAACATGAATTTACAGGAGTTATCGATCTTATGATCATGAAAGCCTTCATCTATGATAAAGATGAAAAAGGTGTTGAATATACAACAACTGACGTACCAGCTGATCTTCTTGTTAAGGCACAAGAAATGCGTGCAAAAATGGTCGAGCAGATTGCAGAAACCGATGATGCACTCATGGATATGTATCTAAATGGAAAAGAGATCTCAATTGAAGAACTTAAAGCAGCACTTCGCCGTGCAGTTATTGCCTACCGAGTAGTCCCAGTATATGCAGGAACATCACTCAGGAATAAGGGTGTACAGCCTGTTCTTGATGGTATTGTTGAATACCTTCCTTCCCCAGCCGATCTTAAGGTGGTAAAAGGAATTGATCCTGTAACTGAAGCTCCTATAGAAAGAAAACTTATTAATGAAGAAAAGTTTTCCGCACTTGCATTCAAAATTCAACTTGACCCACATGTAGGAAAACTTACCTATACACGCATTTATTCTGGAACACTTGAATCTGGATCTTATATTTATGATGTAAACAAGGGAAAACGAGAAAGAGTAAGTCGACTTATTCTTATGCATGCTAATAATAGAGAAGAAATTGACAAGGCATATGCTGGAGAAATTGTTGCCCTTATTGGACCAAAAGAATTAAAAACAGGAGACACATTAGCAGATGAAGAACATCCAATTTTACTTGAACAAATAACATTCCCAGAACCAGTTATTTCTCTCGCAATTGAACCAGCAACCAAAGCAGATCAAGAAAAGCTATCTTATACATTACAACGCCTCGCAGAAGAAGATCCAACATTCAAAGTAAAGGTCAATCATGAAACTGCTCAAACCATCATGTCAGGAATGGGTGAACTTCATTTGGAAGTACTTGTTGACCGTATGAGAACAGAAATGGGTATGAATGTTAATGTTGGAAAACCACAAGTAGCATATAAAGAAACCATTACAAAAACAGTTGAACACGAAACTAAATATATCAAACAAACCGGGGGTCATGGACAATATGGTCACTGTGTTCTCATTCTTGAACCTCTTGCTCGTGGAGAAGGATTTAAGTTTGAAAATAAAATCAAAGGTGGAACCATTCCAAGTGAATTTATCCCATCAGTTGAAAAAGGTGTAATCGAAGCAATGGATAAGGGAGTGCTTCTTGGATTCCCAATGACCGATATGAAAGTATCTCTTATTGATGGAAGTTACCATGATGTTGACTCTTCAGATATCGCATTTAAGGTTGCTGGATCTATGGCACTCGTAGACGGTGCAAAGAAAGCTGGACTTACTCTCCTTGAACCAATCATGAAGCTTGAGGTCACTGTTGGTGACGACTTTATGGGTGTTGTCATTGGAGACTTATCCAGTAGAAGAGGAAAAATTTTAGGGACAGATAAACGTGGTAAATCTACTATTATTCGTGGAAATGCTCCTTTGTCAGAATTATCGGGGTACGTAACTGTCCTTCGATCTCTTACACAAGGACGTGGAATTTCCTATATAGAGCCATCACACTATGAGGAAGTACCTCAAGGTGTCCTAAAAAATCTCTTGGAAAAAAATAGCTCTACAAAGGCATAAAAAGGCAATGAAAACGCTGATTATTTCCGATGTACATCTTACTCATAGATTTGATGAGAAAAAGTTTATATTTTTAAAATACCTCCTATCTTCTGTAGATCAAGTTATTTTAAATGGAGACTTTTGGGATGGATATAGAACCACATTTGATCTATTTCTAAACTCCCAGTGGAATCAATTATTCCCTCTGTTAAGAGCAAAAAAGACTGTTTATTTATATGGGAATCATGACCAACAAAAATTTAGTGATAAACGAGTATCACAATTTTCTTTTATACAAAAAGAAAATCATAAAATCAAGACAAAAGATGTCACATACCATATTGAACATGGACATCTATTGTGTCCTTCTATAGATCTTATCTATCCACTTTCAAAAAAATCTTTATTTTATATTAACTTTTTCTTTCAAAAGATTGAGCACATCCTTACCATCCTCAGGAGTCCTCACAATATACTTTTAAAACATGAAAATGCAAAAATAAAAAGATGTTTATCTTCTGTCCAGTTCCCTTACTGGTATATATGTGGTCATACACACTATGCAGAACTTGATATGAAAAATAAATTTGCGAATTCAGGATCTATCCAATTTGGTCAAGCAACATATCTTATAATAGACTCTTCTGGAATCTCTCTTCAATCTAATTGGTATTAAATACTGTTCAATAGTAAATAGGTATTGACATGGTGAACATTTGTTTACTATACTGGTAAACGATTGTTCAATTACCAAAAATATTTTATATTTCTATGAAAGATCGTCTCTCAGCTCTTAAACGTTTTTATAAACAGCATTCTCGCCTTCCCTCTTATTCAGAAATGTTGAAATTATTTAATGTATCCTCAAAAAACGCAGTATTTAAAATGGTGAACAAATGGATAGAGGAGGGACTTCTTCAGAAGGATGTAAATAATAAACTTGCGCCCACCTCCCATCTCTTCGCTCTTCCCTATCTTGGAGTTATTAAGGCAGGGTTTCCTATCCTTGCAGAGGAAAATCGAGAATATCTTTCTTTAGATGATTATCTCATTGGAGATCCAACATCTTCATTCCTTTTAAAGGTAAGTGGAGACTCAATGGAAGGAGTAGGTATCTACCAAGGAGATATTGTTATTGTAGAACGCAAAAAAGAAGCGTCCTTAGGAGCAATTGTTCTCGCCCAAATAGATCGTGAATGGACTTTGAAAATACTGAGAAGGAATAGAACAACA
>JAPLYQ010000003.1 GCA_026395475.1 Candidatus Roizmanbacteria bacterium
GAAGAGATTGCACAAGAGACCGCACTTGATCCAGAACTGATAGAAGAGCTTGATGAACATCAATCATCTACAATTAAAGAATTACTTGATACTGTATTCGGGAAAAAATTTCTTTCTATGAATTCTTACTATAAACATCTCCTTCATATTCTTGCATCAATCGGGACACGAGGTCATGCAATTATCATGGGACGAGGTGCAAATTTCTTATTTCCAAATGCTCTTAACGTCCGTATTATTTCTTCTATGGAAGATAGAGTTGCATCAATGGTTAAATACGAACATATCACTGTTCGTGAAGCAAAAAAACAGATAGAACAATCCGATAGGGAACGATCTGAATTCACTACCTCCTTGTTTCAACATGATCCACGAAAAGCACACCACTATGACTTAATCATCAGAACTGGAAAAGATGTAGGAGTAGAAGAAGCTACAGACCTTATCATCTCCCTTGCAAAAAAGAAATTTAAGTTATAAAAAAAAGAGCGGTTTCCCGCTCTTTTTTTATTGATTGTTTTGGTTATTATTCTTCCTTTTCTACCTCAATTTCAATAGAAGGACCCATGGATGAAGCAATAAAAAGTGCTTTAATCTGGGATTTTCCTACTGCATTGATAAACGCTTGTGCATTCTCAGTTAAATTTTTTGAGTCATAACTAAGTTTGCCAATTTGTTGGTGAATAAGAGGAAATTTTGGTTCTGTCTTCCATCGCAGTGTTCCTTTTAAGAACTTCTTTGCGACTTCTTCAGGTGTAGCTGAAACAGTGCCTGCTTTTGGATTTGGCATAAGTCCCTTTGGACCAAGAACCTTAGCAAATCGTGCAAGCTTTGACATGAATGATGGATGAGTAATCAACACATCAAATTCAATCTTTCCATTTGCAAGTTGCTCAAGAACAGTGTCACTCACGATGGCGACACGTACTGTCTTTCCAGTTGAATGTGGCAATTCTACTTCTCCTCGAAGACCTGTTTTCTCCACATTCATGTGAAGGTCAACAGATTCATCAAAAGAAACATATTTTGCTTTTTTAAGAAGTTCAACTGCTTCTGGCAACTTCATCTTTTTTACGGTTCCAAGCTTCTTTTTTGCTTCTAAGTATTTCTTTCCTCTTACTTTTTTGGAAACATTTACTTTTGCTGTTTTTTCTTCATTCTTTTTTGCTTCAACTGCTTTTTCTTCCTTTAATTCTGCTTTTTCTGCTTTTGTTTCAGCATGTGTTTTTTGTTCTTCTTTTTGTTGTTTTTCGATGTCGGCTAGTCCGAGTATTCGAGTGCGAATTTTACCCATATATTTTATATATTAAAAATTTGTATTATTCTGTGTCAACTCCCATTGATCGTGCAGTTCCTGCGACAACTTTTTTTGCTGCATCCATGTCATTTGCATTCATATCTGGCATTTTCTCTTTTGCGATCTGTTCAATTTGAGCGTTTGTAAGCTTTCCGACTTTTTCTGTGTTTGGTTTTCCTGATGCAACTGAAAGACCAAGTGTCTTTTTGATCATTGCAGCAACTGGAGGAAGCTTTGTGATAAAGCTAAATGTTCTGTCTTTGTATACGGTGATGACTGCAGGAATAATATTTCCTTTTAATTTAGCCGTTCGTGCATTATATTCTTTAATGAAGTCCATGATTGGGACGCCGTGCTGTCCTAATGCTGGTCCAACTGGTGGTGCCGGTGTGGCTTCTCCTGCTGCCAAGTTTAATTTAAGCTGTGCTTTTATTTCTTTTGCCATACGATAAAACGAATAATAATTATAATTTTGCTACCTGTAAAAAGTCTAGTTCCACAGGAGTTTCTCGGTCAAAGATTGACACAAGGACACGAACCTTGCCCCGTTCGTCATCCACTGCCTCAATCGTTCCAAGGAAATCGGCGAATGGACCTTCTGTAATCTTGACTGCTTCACCTGTGCTGAACTTTGTTTTAAACTTTGGTTGCTCTTGTTGCACAAATTTCATGATTGCCTGTACTTCTTTGTCTGAGATTGGAGTTGGTTTCAAACCTGCTCCTACAAATCCCGTAACACCTTCTGTGGTGCGTACAACAAGCCATGAATCATCGTTTAATACCATTTTGACAAGGATATAGCCAGGGAACACTTTTTCCACAGCTTTTGCTTTTTTCCCTTTTTTGATGACAATAATGTCTCTCATTGGGATGACTATCTCGAAGATACTTTCCTCAACTCCCAAACTTTTGATACGCTGCTCAAGGGCATGTTTTACTTTATTTTCATATCCGGTTTGGATGTGAATAACATACCACTTGGCGTTGTTTCCAACGGCAGGTACGGTTTTAAGAGCTTCCTTTTGTTCTTGTTGGACGTTTGTGTCCATAAGCGTAACCAAAAAATATATGTAATATGTGAGCCTGATTTATCGCGATTTTGCCAATAGTTCAAGACCCTTTGTTAACAGAACATCAATTATACCGATATATACCCCAATAATCAAGGATATTCCGATCACAATAACCGTCAATCGAAACGTTTGTTCTTTCGTGGGCCAAGTAACTTTCTTCAGTTCTTCGACAATTCCACTTCCAAATTGTGTTTTAAAGACAGGTTTTGCCATACTTGCTTATTGTAGCACAAAATTTTCATTATAATGAAGTATTATGACCAAAGAACTTATCCACTCTATAATCCTTGTTGTCTGTATTGCTCTTGCCTTTATTTTCCCTCAAACACCCCTGGCAGCATATGATATTGAGATTGCAGCAGCACTCTTTGTCATCCTATTTGTTGCAAGACGATTTTCACTATTTTCAAAGAAAACTCGCCTGTTTGAAAGCGTTGCTTTCACTTTCATAATTGTGGGAGTTATCACCACAACCGGTGGACTTGCCTCTCCTTATTTTTTCTTAATTCACTTTCTTTTGTTTGCATTAACGCTCCTTCTTGAGCCGCTCATTCCTATTATTGTCACTATTACTCTTATGTTGTTTTTCCTCCTTACTATGTCGGGGAATGCATCCGTTATGCAGCTTCTTCCTGTGTTTTCGCTTGCTCTTATGACGCCATTTGCTCTCATTTTGGGAAACGAGTACGAAGAAACAAAACGATTGAAAAAATCGCTTTCAAATCAACAGGAAAATACATTCTTGTTTTTGTCACTCATGCTGAAAAATAATTTAAAAGAAATTCAAAAGAGTCTCGATAACTTTTCTGGAGATCATGAATTGTCTTCTATCAAGCGACAGGTTCGCACAATGGATAAATTGATTGATATGTTTGAAAACAAGACGAGCGATTCAAATGATTAGCGACAAACCACACCATAATGAATAAAAAAAACATAATAACTGCATTTTTATTGCTTTCTGTCCATTATTTTTTTGTCATTCCAACATGTGCAATTAATATGCAGTCGGGTGAATATCGTATCCAGATGGGAACTGTTGATAGTGGAGGAGGAAAAATGACAGATCCTGTTGATAATTCATATAATCTCTCTTCTTCGATTGGACAGTCAGCCGCCAAAGAGTTTCAATCAAATGGATATGTAGTAAAAGCGGGATTTCAATATCTTTATTCTCGCATTCCCTTCTCATTTTATTTATCAACGATTCGTGTCGATTTGGGGACGCTCCTTCCAAATTCTCCCCGAACAGGAGATATTACGATGAAAGTTTCGTTTGGTGGAGCTGGGCAATATATTGTAACTGCCAGAGCAGATACCCCACTTTCTGAAGTTCAGGGGACCGATACTATATCATTCACTGGCTGCAATGGAGGTGCTGACACTTGTACAATCACGAACGCGAAATTATGGACAAGTGCTTCAGCATATGGATTTGGATATGCAATGACCGGACAAGATATCCCATCTGATTTCATTAGCAGCTCTTACTTTCGTCCATTTGCAAATAGACTTACCTCAGAAAATCCCGCAACCATTATGCAAAGTACAAATGTCACTGCAGACATAACACCAACACCTGCAATTCCCTATACTCCGGCACCTGTCCTTACTGGCGTCCCACGTGCCACTACTCATCAAGCCATCATTACCATGAAGGCAAATGTTTCAGGGTTACAGCCAGCAGGTACATATGCAGCAGTTATACGATTTTTAGCAACACCATCGTTTTAAGACATGTAACATGAAATATATAACATATAACATTAAAAAAACTTTCATTATATTTGTGTTGAGTGCTACCTGTTATATGTTACATGCTACATGTATTTCTGCCCAACAAGTCAATCTCTCTATGACTCCGCCCATTGTTCAAACAAGAATTAAGCCGGGGAAATCAATTATTATTGCCTATACAGTAGAAAATAGCGGGGATCCGACCAATCTCCAATTTCTCATCCGCCCCTTTACTCCGGTCGGGCAACTCGGATCGCTCACTGTCTCTCAACAGCTAGAGGGACCTGTTCAGTTTAATTTAGAAAATGCAGACGCAGTACTTGAAAAGCCATTCTTTTTCCCCTCAAAAGAAAAAAGGCAAGCAGTATTACGTATTTATATCCCTCCAGGAGTACCTGATGGAGATTATTATTATATGGTTATGGCAGAAACCGTACCAGCATTTGGAGTTGCGGGTCAATCGACGGGAGTTGCATCGGCATCGATTGGCTCTCCCCTTCTTATATCAATTACTGAGTCAGGAGTCACTGAAGTAAAAGCTACGATAGGAGAATTTTCATTTATCCCTGACTATACATTTACTATCGGAAATAATATCGTTCGTATAGTTGATAATGCAAAAGAGCTTCCTATTATTTGTTCTGTACGAAATATGGGAAGAAATCTTATTCAACCTCAAGGAATCATTACAGATCAGTTCGGCGACACAAAGAATAAATATAATATCATTCCGCAAAATATACTAAGTAATTCGCAACGTGTTATAAAAACATTTTCCGATGATAATCTTGACAAAGCAGGGTCAACTCTTGTCCTCTCGCATCTTTCAGCCGGCAACCATCGAGTAACAGCAGAAATGACATTTGGGGAAAATGCGTCTGTTCAATATAAAACATTAGAATTTCTCGCTCTCCCCCTTCGACTCATATATATATCATTCTTCTCTCTCCTCGTCGTATTGGGGATATTTGTCGCACGATATCTACAGCGAAAACTCTAAATCCTAAGTTTAAAGAATTTATAATTTTTAAATTTAAAATTTGAAATCAATTTTTAAATTGAATAAAAATTGGAAATTTAAAATTAAAACCAGAATAATCCAATACCGCTAATAACTACCTTTAGGCTATCCAGATAACACTTTCTCCCCTTTTTGCGGCTTATAATCCCTTGTATTCCAACTTACTATCTTTTACTCCTAACATATATGCATGGATTTATTGACTCTTTTAAACCATTTATCATTCGTTATAAAAGTGAAGTACTTCTACTTGGGATTGCGTTTTTAATTGGAAGTATTTCCCTTCTGCTTTTTCTTCAACAAAAGAGTGGTGAAAAAATACAACCGATAGTTACTGAAAAGCAAGAAACTCGTACCCCTCTCCCTAAACAAACTATCACTGTTGATATTTCAGGTGCCGTAAAACATCCATTTGTATACACCTTTAATTTTCCTGCGCGCATCATTGATGCCATCCAAAAAGCTGGCGGATTGACAGAAGAAGCCGATGAAGCATTTGTAAAACGAAGTATTAATTATGCGCGTATCATAAATGATCAGGAAAAAATATATATTCCGTTTCTTTCAGACACCTCAAATGGATATATTGTGGAGAATAAGCGAGTTATTGACTATACGCAACCCAATACACTTTCACAACAATTAACAGAAAATGCACTCATTAATATTAATGCGGCGTCTCTCATTGAGCTAGACCAACTTCCAGGAATTGGCAAAGTGCAGTCTGAAGCAATTTTTAATAATCGCCCCTACACCTCACTAGATGATTTAGTAAAAAATAATATTCTGAAACAATCGGTGTTTGACAAAATAAAAAATCAGATAAGCGTGTATTGAAAATATTTGTCATTCTGAGTGACTTAAATACATACGAAGAATCTTATACACTTCGCCAAGTCTTACTTGGCTTCGTTAGATCCTTCGCTTTGCTCAGGATGACAACTCAATAAAAAAATGAATACCATCTTATCCTTAGCTGTGAAAGGTATCGATGCATCATTTCATGAACCATATGCGTCCCTTATGAAGGGACTTGTGTACGGCCTTCCTATTCAAATTGACCCAGTATTAAAACAGGAGATTGTAAAAAGCGGTTTAGCACATTTGGTTGTGCTGTCTGGTGCAAATGTAACACTCCTCACGCAATTCTCAGAGAAGTTATTTTTTTCATTGAGCAAAAAATTGGGAATTCTCTTCCAACTTATATTTTTGTGTGGCTTTGTATTGCTTGTGGGTCCTCAAGCTCCTTTGATGCGAGCTGTTTCCATGTTTATATGTACGATCGTGTGTGTTCTCGCAGGAAGACCCTCCTCTATTGTGTGGAATTTGTTTCTTACGATATTTTTTGTTGCAATTCTTCAACCCAAATGGATTACGTCTATCTCCTTTCAGCTTTCTGTGTTTGCAACAATTGGCATTATTATATGGGGAATTGTTTCTCCCTATTTTGAAAAAAAATTAAATCCTTTTTCTGAGGTTTTTTTTGAGTCGTGGGTTGTATTTTTAGTCACAGCCCCTGTATCTATTTGGTACTTTAAAAGCATCTCTATAATGAGTCCTGTAAGTACTGCCTTGGTCTCTTGGCTTATCGTGCCGCTTATGATTGCTGGCTTTGCTATATCTCTTCTGTATAGCATCTTTCCTCCCCTTGCACCATTGATTGCACTACCTACTCAAATGGGATTGCACTTTATTATTTTTATTATTCAAATGACAGGTCGTTTGCCATTTGGATACATTCTGTTTTAATGCAGTTTAATCGTACATCTATTTGGTTAATCTGCCTATCATGCATCTTGACAATTATTTTTTCTGTTCAATCTGCACTCTCTTTTAAGATTGTGTTCTGTGATGTGGGACAAGGAGCGGCAACACTCCTGCAAATTGGGACATATCAAGTCCTTATCGATACTGGCCCCGACCAAAGAGTACTCAATTGCATTGGACATCATATTCCCTTTTTTGATCACACCATTGAAACTATTATTATTTCTCACAATCAAAAAGACCATAATGGCGGGCTATCTGCAATTAAAAATAAGTATCAAGTGGACTTTGTGTATGGACCTCTTCCAAAACCAATGCTGTCAAGTAATACTGTATTTGTTGAAGTAAAAAATACCGTTACACTTAACGTAAAAAATGTAAATATTGTTATACATAAGGCTTCTCAAAGCTCCAAAGAACTTAATGACTCTGCTAACGTCGTCACCATAAATACACCCAACAAAGCATTTAATTCTATCTTTCTCCCCTCTGATGTTAATGGGCTTGAGTTGAAGAGTTTAATTCCAAAAAATACAACGATTCTCGAAGTCCCTCATCATGGCTCGATGTATGGCTTATTCCCAGATTCATTCGGATTAGCACACCCTAGGATGGCTGTGATAAGTGTGGGGAAAAAGAATACCTATGGACATCCATCAAAAGAGGTTTTAGCAATACTGAAGGCCGAGAAGATAAAGATATGGAGGACAGATGAGCAGGGAGAACTGGTGATAAATTTAAAATGAAATATAAAGATAAATATCTATCTTTTAAAAATGCAGATATGCTCCGTTTATTATCTGACGGACATATGTAATTCTCGCAAATGCCAACAGTGACGTCTTATGCTTCGTTTTCCCCACCCATCTTAAAGTCTCACTGGCATAAAGGTCACTTGTTTGGCATACTGCTTCGAATTACATTTACCTAGACAAAATAATAAGCGGAACAGATGGCACGAGTAAAGGGCACCCGGCAGCGCGCACAAAACTTCAAGCCAGCAGGCAATTTGAAGGTTTTGGAGCACTGACGGGGGAAATTACGAGTGACAGAATCTGGAGAGTATGGTAATGCGAGAATTGCAAAGAAAGCAAACTTGAGTTACAGAATTTGAATCGTGAAGTGACTTAGGAAAGGAGTATTCCCTGTATCTCTTTGAAGATATTCATTGCTTCAAAGCCAATCCAGCTCTCTCCCACTAATTCTTTTGGAAGCCCTGGATCTTCTCGAAGTATTCCAACATACTCTTTCAGTACATTGGTAAATTTTGCAATTTTCTCTCCGTCTCCAGAAAGAATACTGTGCCATTTTTTGAATAATTCTCGATATTTTTTGTCAAGTGATGATTTACCCCATACTTTTTCAATAAGAGTTGCACGATCTCCAAATACGTGATCTGCTTCAAAAGCCTGGCAATATTGAGCTTCCTGTTTTCCGTCAACGAGTTCATGGAGTGTCTCCATAACTGGATGTGGAGTAAGCCAGAAAGATCGATGCCATGGGC
>JAPLYQ010000137.1 GCA_026395475.1 Candidatus Roizmanbacteria bacterium
CTGTAATTTGTAAGCAGTTAAGAATTTGTACATTACATTCTATGTCTCTAAATACCATCCGATCCTATGCTCTTTCTGTATTTGCATTGTTGGTTGGGGGTTTCTTTCTTCCTTTTCAGCAGGATTTTTTTACCACATCAAAATGGTATTTAGTTGGTTTTTTTGCTCTCTTACTCATTCTCTCTTCATTGGGTGATTTTTTAATATCAAAAAAGGCAACTTGGAAAAAAAGAGAGTTTGATACTCCATTTACGCTCTTTATTATTGCAGGAGTTCTTTCTGTGCTGTTTGGTTCAACAAATAAAGTGCAAGCTCTCATCAATCCTCAGTTTGGATTGTTGATGTTTGTATTCCTTTTCGTTATCTACTATTACATTTCTCGTTCACATAAAAAATTTCCTCATGGAGAGACAGTCTTAGCAGTATTTTCAGTTCTCTTTAGTATCACTGTTCTTGTTGAGACAGTGCCATTTATCACTGCACTTTTGCCTGCCTCATTGCAGAAATTTCAAAATATGACTCTTGCTGGTACCTTGATTGATGCACTTATTTTCCTTGGATTAGTATCAGTTGTGTCACTCAGTCACTTATTAAAAAAAGATGATAATACAGAAAAAAATATCGCTTCATTTGTTGGATTTGTAGTAACAACATTAACCTCGATTGTTTTATTATTTACACTCGTAAAAAATAATTCAATATTAGCACTTCCATCATTTGCACATTCTTGGTATAGCGCAGTAGAAGTACTCAAACATCCAATCACTGCATTTTTTGGAGTAGGAATTGATAACTTTCAATCAGTGTTTGTAAAGATGAAGGACTTAAGTTACAACAGTTCACCTTTATGGCAGATTCCAACATTCTCGCTCTCTCGAACGGCCACATTCCATGTAATGACTGAAATGGGATTGTTTGGAATAGGAAGTCTCTTCCTTATTCTTTCGTTATTGGTAAAAAAAGCATTTTCAGCAGAAGGATCAGTAATGGCAAAATTGGTTTCCATTTATTTTGTAGGAGCATTTTTGCTTACTCCACCATCATTCCTTCTCTTTTTCCTTCTCTTTGTATGGATTGGAATGGAACAATCTCACCACAGAAACAAGGAAGTTTCTATTGATTTTGGAGAAATTATTCCTGCATATGCACTTATTATCCTTGTGGGATTGGTTGGTATCGGGGGCGGATGTTTCATGCTTGGAAAGCTCTACATGTCGGAGTATATGTTTCAAAAATCGCTCACAAATAACAATTTGAAAAGTGTTTACGAAACGATGAGAACAGCTGTTTCATATAATCCATATAACGAACGAATGAGAACAAACTTTGCACAGGTACATTTACTTATTGCAAATACCATTGCAGGACGAACCACAAAAAATGAACAGGGGCAACCACAGCTTTCTGAAACAGACAGACAAACAGTAAGTCAAGCTATTCAAGCCGCAATTGATGAAGCAAAAGCAGTTGTATCTCTTAATCCAAATAAGGCAACCAATTGGGAACTTTTAGCGACGGTATATAGAAGTATTGCAGGAGTAGTGCAAGGTGCAGATACATGGACAGTTTCAGCATATCAACGAGCAATTGTCCTTGATCCACAAAATCCTTCCTATCGCTTAGGCCTTGGAGGAGTGTTGTATGGATACAAACAATATGATGATGCATCACGACTATTTGAGCAAGCAGTTGCACTAAAACCTGATTGGCCAAATGCAGAATACAACTATGCATGGGCTGAATATCAGAAGGGTGATTTTACAAAAGCTGCAACAGCCATGCAAGCATGTGTATCGCTTCTTAATCCTTCAAAAGACGTAGCTGACTATAAGAAAGCAGTTTCTGACCTTGAAGAATTTAAGAAAAAGATCCCAACAGAATCACAAACAACACAAACAAACAATACTGAAGCAACGCAGAAAAAGGAATCATTATCTTTGTCACCAACAGGAGTACCTCAAATTGAACCAAAGATAAATCTTCCCCCAACTGCAAGCCCAGAGGCGAAATAATGATGCAACTTTAGTATAATAGGAGGATGACAGATGTCTCGTTATTTCTATCGTTCATCAGGCAATATACTGTACGAAAGACGCTACTCTTAAGTCAGCAGTTTGAAGCTGTGAAGGATATTATTGTGTCTTTTTTGATTGCTAAACGGGGGAAATACTCATCTTCTTTCTTAAACAGTTCACTCATCATCCTTGTTGCAATAGCAGTGGTTGCAGGACCTATTATTGCCGAAAATAACCCATTTACCCCACTCTTCACTCAACCTATCAACCAACAAAATCAATCAAGTGTTGTGAGTTATAATCCATACGAAACAGCTCTTTCAACTGTCATTTCTTCAAAGCCACGAGATAAAGTAGAAAATTATGTGGTGAAATCTGGAGATACACTCGCATCAATCGGTAAAAAATTTGGCATTTCAGTTGATACTATCAAATGGGCAAATGACTTAAAGAGTGATACGATAAAACCTGAGCAGTCGTTGAAAATTCCACCTATTACTGGAGTCGTTCACACTGTTGTGTCAGGAGAAACTATTTATTCCATTGCTAAAAAATATAAAATTCCCGCACAAAATATTGTTAATTTTATCTTTAACGACTTTGCGGATATTGATACATTTGCACTTCGTGCGGGACAAGTATTATATGTCCCTGATGGTGTTATTGAACCAGAGCAACCAAAATATGCTGCAATGGCCCCTCGTTATGCGAATGCAATTGCAGGCGTGAGAGGATCGACAAACTTTATTTGGCCAACCACAGGTATCATTACTCAGTATCCAACTTGGTACCATCAGGCATTTGATATTGCAAGTAATGGTGGACCTGCCATTATTGCGGCTGACACAGGGACAGTTACCTATGCAGGTTGTATTAATTGGGGATATGGATGTCACGTCATGGTAGATCATGGAAATGGATATCAAACACTGTATGGGCACATGTCAGTCATCTCCGTTAATGCTGGACAAGCAGTAAATCAAGGACAACAATTGGGAGTTATGGGTTCAACTGGAAACTCAACCGGGCCACATCTCCATTTTGAGATACGCTTAAATGGAGTACTTCAAAACCCACAGAACTACTTGAGATAAGGAGAGATTAATTCTGGCGAAGAGAACAGGATCCAGTAATAACACATCCATTGGAACCAGTACATTTATTATCCTCATATGCTGGTACGCAATCCCATGTTGATGAATCATACTTAATGCAGTTTCCTACGCGTTGGCAATAGTAGTCAAGAGGACAAGTAAGCTGTGGAGTTGCATTATTTGAACCAATAAAATAATTATAAAAT
>JAPLYQ010000066.1 GCA_026395475.1 Candidatus Roizmanbacteria bacterium
TTGTATCAAAATATTTTTGTGTGTAAATCGATATTTCAGCTTTCAAATAATATTTGAGCCAGACTGTTATACAGTATAATGAAAAAAATGAAAAACGTCATTATTACTGCAGCTAATGCTAATATTGGCGATTTTCTTACTCGCAATTGGCTTCGGTCGCTCAAAGATACAAATAAACTTCATAACTGCGATATTGTAGTTGTTGACTATGGACTTAAAAATACTCACATAAATCAACTTAAAGAAGAAGGGGTAATCGTAATCACTGGCACGAAAAAATATCACATTGTGAATAAACGCTTTTTTGATGCAGGTAAGTATCTTAAAAATAATTCTTACGATCAAGTGCTTTTTATTGACTCAGGTGATGTAATTTTTCAAGGGGACATTTATTCAATGTTTACAACAGATATAAATAATTTTCGAGTTGTTCCTCTGGGAAAGCGCATTCTCTTTTATCAATGGCTTATTTTTAATCAATTTGAAGATGAGGTTAAGCGAAAAATATGGAAACTCCTGAAAAATAAACCAATTATAAATGCGGGTGTGATTTTTGCTCCGGCACAAAAATTTATAGAGTTATGTGACGAAATGGAAAAACTTATCCGAAATAAAGAAGAATTTGGTCCTGATCAAATTATAGTCAATTATCACTTATATAAAGATTCGGTGAAGTTTATCGATTCTAAATACAACTTCATGATGAGCACTGTTTATTTAGGTTTTAATTTGAGAAAGGGTACTTTTTATAAATTAAACGGAGAGAAGATTATTATTGTTCATAATGCTGGACAAATGGACATTTTCCGTCCTATTTATAACTTTGGATATGGAGAGGGGAAAAACCAGATAAAACACGTCATGTATTTTCTCAAACGTACGATGTATTTACTACTTGAGGTGTATAAAAAATACTTTAAATAATTTAAACTTTTTTTGCTTCGTACACCTTTTCATGAAGAAAGCGTGCAAGTGCAAAAGCAACTCCATGTCTTACTCCTTCTGATCGAGTGACCACTCCTTTTGTCAGTATTCCAAACATCCCAATACCTTCTCCGATTTTCGTTGTTTTAAAATGTGCATCAATCGCTTCTTCAAGATTTTTTCCTTTATGGATAGAATCCATAATAATTTCCGGGAGTACCAATCCGCCAGAGGCCCCAACGCCAATATGACCTTTTTTATTAATAATAACAACGATGGAATGTTCAAACCAACCAAAACTATGTTTATGGAGTCCTCCTTCAATGCCAACTCCATATTCTGCTCCGCTTACCTTTTTGAGGGCATTTTTAGCACGAGTAAGTGCCCCCTTATACATTGCGTCAATATCCATTGGTTGTTCTGCTACGCCTGATGGGACCGTAATACCCTTGATAATTGTGTCAGGGAAATGTTTTAAAAAAACCTCTCGAACGGGGTTGATTTTGGTAGGATTCATGGAGCCAACTGCTACAATCATATGCTTTGAATTTTATCAACATTTCTGGTATAATTAAAGTCACAAAATATGAAAAAAACATTTGGCAATCCCTGCTCTCGATGTGGCACAGAAAGAATTGTGGTTAGAACGTGGAAAGAGAAAGTTGACAGCTCCATTATTATTAACACGGAGACTGCATGTCCTAATAAGGAATGTCAGGCAGAGGTTGATAAAATAAACAAAAAACAACAGGAAAGAAGTGCTGCTTTAAAAAGAGAAAGTGAAAAGCGTTTACAAAGCAGAAAAGACAACTCCAAAAAAAACAAAGAAAGTAAGAAGAAAAAGTAACTTCGATTTTTCCCTATAAGAGAGTATTCTTGAAATATTGATAGTTTATTATTTTTGTATATGAATTGTCATATTCGAATGCCCCTTCTTTTTGTTGGTCATGGAAATCCAATGAATGTACTTGACGACAATAAATATTCACATATGTGGGAAACAATAGGACAACAGCTATCTCCCCCAAAAGCAATTATATGTATGAGTGCACACTGGCTTACTGATGGAAGTTATATTACCTCTTCTATACATCCTGAAATGATTTATGATTTTTATGGATTTCCACAAGAACTATATGACGTGCAATATCCTGCGCCAGGAGATGATAAATTGGCAAATAAAATTTCCCACTCTCATTCTTTTATAAAACCTGATGCTATGCGAGGATATGATCATGGAGCTTGGTCGGTATTAAAACGTATGTTTCCAAAAGCAGAAGCACCTGTTTTGCAGTTGAGCATTGATTACTCGCATTCACCTTTAGCACAATATTCACTTTTACAACAATTAAAAGTGTTACGTAACGAGGGTATCTTATTCATCGGAAGCGGTAATATAGTCCATAATTTAGCGCTTGTTTCTATGGACCAGAAACCCTATGACTGGGCGATTGAGTTTGAAGCATTTTGCAAGAAATCAATACAAAACAAAAATATCAACACACTTTTAGACTATAAAAAAATTGGGACCATTGCACATCTTTCTATTCCTACAGATGATCATTTTCGGCCACTTTTAAACACTCTTGCACTATCATACGAAGATGAGGAACCGATCTTTTTTAATGAGGGGATAGATATGGGGAGTGTGAGTATGCTCTCAGTTATGCATAAGTAACGAAAATAGAATTAATCGTAATTCGTTCCAGGATGAAACGTAGTTTCGAAAAAAGAATTACTTCTATATTTATTCGATGGAAATAAGAGTGATGAAATTGAGTATAGAAACATAAAAGCAATATATTTTATTGGGAAATTTCTTAGTCTATTTTGAATAGTATTCAGTTGTCTAATATGCGGTATTTTATTTTTATTCGCAAACTCTTCTATTAGTGTGTAAATAAAATGAAATATATGAATGTTTTGATGGGAATTAATATGATTACACTGAATCCCTGATTTTTTAACAACATCATATTGTTTTTGTAATTCTTTCAAGATATCTTCTTTTTTTATTTTTCTCAAAAAAAGTTTCATCATAAAAATAGGAAGCGAATAAAAATAACCTTTATTATCTACAAGGCTTAAGACTTCATTTTTATTACAAAGTGGTTTTCCCTCGATAAGATTAAAATGTAATCCAAGTTGATATTGTCTTTTTTTATCCTTTTTACATAGCATAAGTGCTTCATTAGTTGACGAGGAATTTGCAAGGATAGATACAAAATCAACCTTTTTATTTTGTGTCCATTTATAGATTTCATGATTTGCTTTTTTGTTGAGACCAAAATCATCAAGCGTGATATTCATAGATATCTATATTTAAATATGATTCCTAGGTCGTGGAGCAAATTAAGAGTTCGTTTAAATGTAGAATATCGAGTTGGACGTTTTTCTCGGACTGATACGGGTATTTCTGTATAAATAAGTTTCTTTCTACAAGCACGTAATATGAGTTGTGTATCGTATAACTCATGGAGTGGATAACAACTTTTTGCAATAGGAAGAATTGCATCTCTTTTTAGTGCTTTAATGCCATGTGTATCTGACCCGGGAAAATTATAGAACGCCCGTAATAAAACATTGAACCAATACGTTATTTGTCTTCTTAAAAATGGACGCAAATCCTTAGAGACAATGAGTGTTTTTGACCCAACTACAATATCACAAGTATAAAGAAGCTTTGTACTTTGTACAAGAAAAGGAACATCCCAGAAATCAACGTTAAAAAGAACTATATTTTCAAATTTGCTTAAAACGATTCCTTCATTTATTGCATGCCCATAACTCGCCTTAGAAAGATGAGAAATAGTGATAATTTCTGGGAACTTTTTTTTGAGTTCTCTGCAAATATTCCAACTCTCATCAATACTTCCATTTTCAACAAGAATAACTTCAAAAGGTTTGTGGTAATGCTTCTTAAGATCTTTCAGCAGTAGACGGATAGAATGTATAAGGTGGTTCGCCTCATTATGGACTGGAAATACTATTGATACATTTGGCATCACAAAAGTATACCAAATATTCAGCTGATCTTAAGATATTTAATATATTCGCTTAATATCTTTTGCTTCTCCACATAAGAAGACCATTAGTCATACTGAATGCGTTTGTGTATCCAAGACCTGTTAGTATATTTGCTGCAGTTTCACTTCTTGAGCCACTTAGACAATAGAGATAAATAGTCTTCTCTTTGTCTGGAACGGCGTCCTCAATTTTTTCTCTAATCTCATCAACTGGGATGTTGATACTTCCCTGGATGGGTCCTCGCGCAAATTCTCCTGGGGTTCGTACATCAATAAGCGCGATGGTCGGACTTCCAAGTGTGGAATGTACATCTTCTACTGAAACCTGTTTAGACATATACCTATTTTACTCCTTTATCATGTGCGATAGTATACGTAATTCTAGTCAAGAAATCAGTATAATGAGGACACATGACAGAACTGGAAAATAATGAGGCTTATAAAAAAAAGGTGGAGCTGGTCGAAGCACTAGCTCAACTTGATGCAAAAGAAAAATTAATGAAATCATCCAAAGGATATGGAAAAGCATATTTTTGGAGTGTCCTTCTTCCTCCCCTTGGTATTTATTATTTTGTGAGATATCTTTTTTTTGACGGGGGAGACGAAGAGCACGTAAGAGCAGGGGTTATTTCTCTTGTTTTAACTCTCGTTTCATTACTCGTATCAATATTATTGTTAGGAGGCATGTTCAGTCAAGCATCTTCATTACTTCCAAGTCAAGGTGGTAATGCAATTCAAGAAATGATAACTCCTGGAAACCAACAAAAGATACTCGATCTTTACCGGTAATTTACCCTTAAAACCCTTAAGCTTCCCTTCAGAAAACTATACTATCCTGTACTTCCTAACTTATTACAATTTGTTTGAAAAGGGGGTGAAAATATATGATAAACAAAAATAAAGTTATACCAGTGCTTGCAGTTACTTTGATTGTGGGATCATTGTTTATGGTTTCAAAGCCAGCCTATGCAGCGAGTAAAGGTATGGGAGGAGGAAATTTTTTCTCTGACTTAATAACCTTTATTTCTCAAAAATTTGGGATAGACAAAACTCAAGTCCAGAATGCAGTGCAGGATTTTAAGAAACAAAAACAAGCGTCGATAACGCCTCGCCCAACAATGAGTCCTCAACAACAGCAAGATGCTGAGAAAAAAAGATTAGATCCATTGGTTACACAAGGAAAAATTTCCCAAGACCAAGAGAATGCAATTATTGCTGAACTTACAACATTAAGAGCAACATATAAGATTAATCAAAGTGAAACACCTGAACTAAGAAAAACCCAGATGACAAAGATGCAGGATGAATTAAAAAAATGGGCATCTGATAATAAGATTGACCCACAATATGTTCTGTCTTTTGGAAGAGGAAGAGGAATGGGAGAAGGGAAGATTGAGGGAGGGTTCAGAGGACGTGGACCAATGTCTACAACAACACCATAACCATTATAAATCATTCGATTAAAAACGCTCCGTGGAACCGGGGCGTTTTTTTTAAACAGCTTTAATAGTTTTTAATCGAAGGAGAAGGATGAGTGAAAGACAAAAAAGAAAAAGACTACTCACATATGGAATATTTGTTCCCACTGAATAAATCATTCCACTATAGAGAGGTCCGATAATGCGCGCAAATGATTGCAAACTCTGATTGGCACCTTGTACACGACCTTGCATATGTTGTCCTGCATTATTAGCAATAAGTCCGCTGAGAGCAGGCTCCACAAGTCCGTCTCCTGTAATAAAAATAATAATCCCAATATACATAAGTACTGCATGAGGAAATAGCTGGACAAAAGAAACTACTATTCCTCCAAATATGATAACAAGTAATCCAACTAGGAACGTCTTGTATTCTCCCCATTTTGGAAGAAGGAGATGAGTAAGATACCCCTGTGCAAAAATATCAACGACTCCCACAACAAACAAAAGCATCCCAATTCCTGCTGGACCAAAATGAAGAATGTCTTTAAGAAACAATGCGTGAGTTGTCTGATAATTTATAAGGGGAAAGAAAAATAAAAATCCAATGAGAAAAATATAGCGAAGGATCGGCATTTTTGCGATTGCACCAAATGAAGCGAATGGATTTAAATGTGTCAAATCAAAATGAAGTGATCTACGATCTTTGGACAAACTTTCGGGAAGGACAAAATATCCCCAAATCATATTAAGAGCTGTAATACCTGCACCAATATAAAACGGAAGAGATAAAGAAAAGGAACCGATAAAACCTCCAATAACTGGTCCAATCATAAACCCAAATCCTCCAGCTGCTCCTAGTAATCCATATATTTTGCCTCGATCTTGTGGTTTGGTAATATCAGCGACATATGCGTAAACCGTACTAATATTTCCACCCGTCAATCCATCAATAATTCTCCCGATAAATAACATTCCAAGTGACCCACCGATTCCAAGAAATATATATCCGATAATTGATCCAAACAAACTAAGAAGTAAAATAGGTCTTCTTCCGAGGTAATCAGAAAGCACTCCAAGTCCTGGGGCGGCAAGGAATTGACAAATTGCATACGTAGCCATCAGTAACCCCATGTAAAATCCAACCATATTCGTTTGATGAAGAGGAATATACTTTTGTATCAAAAAGGGGATGACAGGAATTAAAATACTGAATCCAAGAAAATTCAGGAACATCGTTATAAGAATAAAACTCAGTGAAAGATTTTGGGCAAAAAAGGCACGTATTTTTTTCATAGGGAAACATCATTATACCAAATATTAATACCAAACTGATATCAGTTTTTGCAATCATATTGATATAATTAACATTATGAATCTCCTATCAAAAGATGAGGAATCTTTCTATAAAGAAACGTTTACAGGGATTGTATATAGCAGTGCAAAAATTCAAAATAAAGAATTTGAAAATTGCGTTTTCGACAAGTGTACCTTTATTGAATGCACCTTTGATGCATGTAAGTTTATCGATTGTATTTTTTCCAACTGTTCAATAAGCGCCGCAAAGCCGTATAACTCTCAATTTTTCAATGTTACATTTATTGATTCTAAAATAATGGGTTTTGACTGGACAAAAACAAAAACAGTTCGAGAACTTATATTCAAGAAATGCGACATAAGTTATTCAAACTTTAGTTATATTAAACTGCACAGTCTTAAACTTATTGAGTGTATTGCGAAAGAAGTTAATTTTAATGAGGCAGATTTAACTGAAGGCATATTTACTCAAACAGATTTCTCACTATCAATATTTTCAAACACAAATCTCACGAAAACAGATTTTAGAAGGGCTATTAACTATGGAATAGATATTAAGTTTAATATATTAAAGAAGGCAAAATTCTCTCTTCCTGAAGCTACGTCACTCCTAAGGAGTCTCGATATCATACTAGAAATATAAAATTCGGCAGATTGATGTCTATGTTTCTTCGTGATGTCCTCGAAATTGACTATTGTATAAATCAGCATAAAAACCCTTTTGTGAAAGTAACTCTTTATGTGTCCCTTTTTCGATAATGGTTCCACGATTCATAACAAGTATAAGATCTGCCTCTCGGATGGTCGAAAGCCTATGAGCAATAACGAAATTTGTTCTTCCCTTCATAAGTTTACTCATAGCTGTTTGGATGAGTAATTCCGTTCTCGTATCTACACTACTTGTCGCTTCATCAAGAATAAGGATTTTAGGATTTGCTAAGAATGCGCGCGCAATGGTTAATAATTGTTTTTGCCCTTGAGAAATATTAGTTGCCTCTTCATTCAAAACCATCTTATATCCTTCAGGAAGTGTTCTAATAAAATGGTCTGCATACGCAGCTTTTGACGCTTCAATTATCTCTTCTTCGCTTGCATCTTCCCGACCATATGCAATGTTATCTCGCAGAGTTCCATGAAAAAGCCATGTGTCTTGTAGTACCATTCCAAATAATTGACGAAGATCTCCTCGTTTCAGTTCTGTAATATCCACCCCGTCAATTAATATCTTGCCACTGTTGACTTCATAAAAACGCATAAGCAAATTAACGAGTGTTGTTTTACCTGCACCAGTGGGGCCCACAATTGCAATCATCTGACCGGGTTTTACATCTATATTCATATCTTCCATAAGAATCTTGTCATCACTATATCCAAATCTCACATGACGGAATTCAACAGCGCCTTTAGGGGATGGGATTGTTGTTGCATGGGTCGCTTCTAACACTTGTTCTTTTTCATCAAGAAGTTCAAAAACACGCTCAGCAGAAGCAATAGCAGATTGAATGACATTCGCAATGTTTGCCAACATGGTAATCGGTTGGCTAAACTGTGATGAGTATTGTATAAACGCCTGTACATCTCCAAGTGAAATTGCATTCTGAGTTGCCATAACTCCTCCCGCAACTGCAACAAAAACATAACCAATATTACCCACAAATCTCATAAGTGGCATAATAATTCCAGAGACATATTGCGCTTTCCACCCTGAGTCATAAAGCTTATCGTTTAGGTCGTCAAATTGGGAAATTGCTTTGTCTTCATGACTAAATGCTTTGACAATTTTATGTCCAGAATACATTTCTTCCACATGACCATTCAGGTCCCCAAGTGAGTGTTGTTGTCTTCTAAAATAATCTTGTGATCTCTTTGCAATTCCGGTAACAACAAACATACTCAGTGGGAGCGTTAGTAAAACGATAATGGTCAATTGCCAACTGATGCTGAGCATCATAACAAGTACTCCAACCAATGTGACTGAAGAGGTAATAAGTTGTGTTACGCTTTGTTGTAAAGTCGAACTAATATTATCGACATCATTTACCGCTCGACTGAGTATTTCCCCGTGAGTACGACCATCAAAATATTTTAATGGGAGTCGAGAAAGTTTTTCATCCACTTCTTTACGTAATGTATAAATTGTCCTTTGTGCAACACCTGCCATAAGATATTGTTGAATGAAGGTAAAGATCGCACTAATGAGATAGAGTCCCAATAAAATCAAAATTATTCTTCCCATGTAACCATATTCAATTCCCGGAACCGGTGAAAGATGTTGAGGATGCATTTTGTTTTGCACTTGTACCAACATACTTGCCATAAAGCCATTGAATAATTTTGTTGTCGCTAGACCAAGAATTTTTGGGCCAACAATATTGAATACGGTCCCGAAAATTGCCGCTCCAAGCACTATTGAGAGAAGAATTTTTTCAGGTAAGAAATACATAAGCAATCTTTTAAGTGATCCCTTAAAATTTTTTGCTTTTTCCACAGGTCTGCCCATCGCACCAAAACCACCTCTCCCCATTGGTCCAACCGCAGGAGCATCAGCTTTTGTTTTAGTTTTTACATTATCTGGATTCATATGGTTTCATCAGCAATTTCTGTTGCAGACAACTGTGAGGATACAATACCCTCATAAACACTGCACGACTTCATAAGATCTTTATGGGTGCCTATTCCAACCGCTCGTCCATCTTCAATAACAATAATCTGGTCTGCATCTATTACAGTGCTCACTCGTTGAGCAACAATTATTACCGTTGATTCTTTAGTTTCACCTTTGAGCGCGGCCCGCAGTTTTGCATCTGTTTTGAAATCGAGAGCAGAAAATGTATCGTCAAATATAAATATCTCTGGTTTTCGGACAAGTGCACGAGCAATAGAGAGTCTTTGCATCTGGCCCCCTGACACATTAGTTCCTCCTTGAGAAATAGGGGAGTTAAATCCATCGGGCATTTTCGAGATAAATTCACTGGCTTGTGCAACTTCTGCCGCATGTTCTATTTCTACATCTGATGCATTTTCTTTTCCATAGCGAAGATTCTCACTAATCGTCCCTGCAAACAATATTGCTTTTTGTGGGACAAACCCAATTTTAGCGCGTAGATATTTTTGAGACATCTCTCGTGTCTCAACTCCATCAACAAGTATATGGCCACTTGCAACATCATAAAAACGTGGGATTAGATTAACCAAAGTTGATTTACCAGCACCAGTTCCTCCAATAATCGCAGTAACTTTGCCAGGAGACGCTTTAAAGGAAATATTTGAAAGTGCCGGTTTTTCTGCCCCCGTGTAACTAAATGTAACATCTTGAAATTCAACATAACCACGCTGTTTAGCAGTGTCATTAACTTCATCCAAATCGCTGATTTCTGGTTCCATGTCAAGTACTTCATTTACTCTGGTTGCAGATGCTTCAGCACGAGGAATCATAATGAACATCATTGCTACTAATAATAATGAAAAGAGAATCTGCATAGCATATTGAAGAAAGGCGAACATTGCCCCAATCTGTAGTGTTCCTGCTCCAACACGGATGCTTCCAAACCAAATAATCGCAACACTTGATAGATTAATCATAAGCATCATGACCGGCATCATAATCGCAATCAATTGATTTACCTTTATGGCAACTCCAGTCACATCAAGATTTGCATCATCAAATCGTTGTTCTTCGTGTTTAATACGGTTGAACGCTCTTACAACTCTCACGCCAATTAGGTTTTCATCAAGAATAAGGTTTAACTTGTCCAGTTTTACCTGCATTGCAGTAAACAAGGGGACAGCTTTAATAAGGAGAAGGACAATGATAATAATTAATATTGGCATAATCACGATTAAAATCCAAGAAAGACCTACATCTTGGTTTAGAGCCATAATAATCCCAACAACTAGAGTGATTGGAGCAGTAATCATCATATTAAGGATCATCACTAACACCTGTTGGATTTGTGCAGTATCATTGGTGGTACGCGTGATTAATGAGGCAGTACTCATTGTGTCAAATTCATGCAAGGAAAAATGTTGTACCTTCTTAAAAATCTCAGCTCTAATTATTTTACTCATCCCGGTTGCAACCTGAGATGAGAAATATATTCCTACTATAGAACAAAGTACACCTCCAACTGCCACAACCAACATGACCACGCCCGTTTTCCAAATAAAGTTTGTATCGAATGTAGATATTCCCTTTGCCATAAGGTTTGGCAAGTAGAGATTGGAGGTTGATTGTCCAACTGCAAGTATGAAGATGGCGACCAGTAATAGTCGGTACGGCTTCAAATATCTTAATAGTTTAATCATATTTCAAAATGGCACTTTCATTAATCTAATTCATTGACATGAATCAATAAGTATATTATATTGTATAATAGTTCGATAGTCTAAGTATTTATTGTATTATGAAAGAAGATAATCGAAGTAGGTTAATCGAAATGATGTTTAAAGTATCTCGCCTCATGAAGGAAGAGATGTCTTATACTAATAACTTAGTACATTTAAGCATATTACAAATTCAAACCCTTATTTTTTTACACAAGAATAAGAAGGTTTCAATGAGTAATATTGCAGAACATTTTCATATTGAATTATCATCAGCAACCAGCTTGATAACAAAACTATATAGCCAAAAACTTATAGAACGCCATACAGATGAAGAAGATAGAAGGTTGGTACGGATCACCCTAACAGAGAAGGGCAGTGATCAACTTAAGCAAGCAATGTGCGAGCGGAGAAAAAAAATGGAAAAAACATTAGCATATTTATCTGACAAGCAACGATCTGAATTGTCAGCTATATTTGAAACGTTATTTACCAAATTGCAAAAAAAAGATGAATAAAAAAAATATCATAATTACTTTTCTCGGCGCAGTACTTGTTGTAGGTGTGGTCGGATATATTCTTTACTCAAATAAAATATCTCGTCACACACAATCTCCATCAACCACAACTACATCTGTGCGTTTCATCAACTCAGTCATTACCGCAGAGGGAAATGTAACCGCACAAAATCAAGCCAATCTCCATTTTCAGATTGCAGGAAAATTAACATCTCTCCCATTCAAAGAGGGTGCAGTGGTAAAAAGTGGTCAGACTATTGCTTCACTTGATTCATATACAATTCAAAAACAATTAGAAGGCGCGCTTAATACTTATAGATCAGTGAGAGACACATTTGATCAGACAAAAGACAATGTGCAGGATAACGTACAAAAAGCACAGCTTACGAATCCATATGATTACTATAGTAAAGCAGGAATGAGTGATACCAGAGAAAGTGCAATTAACGACGCAATTAAACGAATTGTGGATCAAAATCAAGCAAATTTGGACAACTCAGTTATTAATGTACAACTTGCACATAATGCATTTCAACTCTCGACATTAACATCACCATTAAATGGTATTTTATTGCATGAAGATGTAACAGTTCCTGGGCTTAATATATCACCTTCAACTAGCTTTGTAGTTGCTGATCCTTCTACTGCAGTTTTCCGTGCAAATGTGAATATGAATAATATAAATTATGTAGCACTTGGTGCACACGCAGAAATTGCTATTGATGGAATTAAAGATAAATTAATTGGCACTGTGGTAAATATCTATCCATCAAAGGTAGTATTACAAAATGGCCAATCTGTGTATCAGGTTGACATCCAAAGCGATCAACTTTTAAAACTTGCAAAATTAGATCAGACAGGAACAGCCCTTATTAAAACAAATTCTGAGCACGTAGCACTTGTTCCTATGTGGACAGTGTTGGGTGGAAAGTATGTTTGGGTTAACGAAAACAATAAACCTGAACTAAAAACAGTTTCTACAGGCAAAGTGCATGGACAAGATATAGAAATTACGAGTGGATTAACTTCGCAAGACAAAATAATAATTAACCCAGAATATATTCAATCCTTACAATATTAAGTCCTATGAAAAAAACTGACACTCAATCAAAAAAACCAAACACTATGAAGGTGATAGGAATAAGTAGTGTTTTTATTCTCATTCTCCTTATTGGTTCATATTTTTATTTTCAAAGTGTCACTGGGCGATTATATATAGATAAATCAGTAATACAGACACCCGTTATCACAGTCTCACCATCTTTAGCAGGGAAGGTCCAAGAAATAAGTGTTAAAGAAGGTCAAACCGTTTCAAGTGGAGACACGTTAGCAATAGTTGGGTCAGAAACACTGAGAGCACAAACAGATGGGCTTATTGTTTCTGCAAGTGACCTTACAGGATCTGCGGTTAATCAGTCAACTCAGCTTATTCAAATGATTAGACCAATAAATCTGAGAGTTGTCGGGACTATCGATGAAAATAAGGGATTAAATGAAATCAGAGTTGGGCAATCAGTTTCTTTTACAGTTGATGCACTTCCAGGTAACACGTATTGGGGTTATATTGATGAGATTTCACCGAGCGCAAATGTACCAGTGTTTTCTTTCTCAAGTTCGTCAGAACGTCCAACACAGCAGTTTACGGTGTATGCGAAGTTCAATACATCCTTATACCCAGCAATAAAAAACGGAATGTCAGCAAAGATAGTTGTTTACACAAAGACAAAATAATAATTTGTTTTGAAGTATTTTAATACGTTAAGCCATTTCCATATTGAGAATATTTGCTAATGAAATAATTTCCTCTTATACTTTTATTTATGAAGACAAATAAAATAAAAGGACGCAGAAACTTACTTATAATATCCTTATCCATATCTCTGTTATTGAATGGATTACTAATATCGCTTCTCCTCATATATCTATTAACACCATATTTTGATTTTCTAGCAATAAAAATAAGTTTACCTCGTCTATGTATATTTCTGCAAAATAATTCAGACATATCGCAATTTAATGTATGTAAAAAAGCATTAGGAGTGCTTGGAATGTAATGTTTGATTAGACACAATATCTTTTCATCAAAATCCAGTAGAAAAACACCCATACGACATCTTTCTTTGTGAGAATAGAACGGGAGAGAGCATTCAAACCTTCAATACAAAAATTTAGGGTTGTCATAGATTGTGAGAATTGATAGACTAAAAATGAAGTATGTATTTAAAAAATATCAATAATCCTAAAGCGCTCTTTAGAGTATTTCTACTAGTCGTTTTCGTGCTCTTAGTTGTATTGTTATATTTTATTAATTCTTCAAATACTTTTCAGGCGCGTTTAAAGTCAGAGGTTCAAAACAGTAAATCGTTATCAAAGCAATTAGTAGAATATCAACAAGATTACAGATCTCCAAAACCTACTCCAACAAAATTAGACAATGATAGTGAATCATCGTTGCCAATTTTTCTTTCAAAAATATATCCGACACTACCTAATTTTCAAAAATTAGTAAAGAAACAAAATATTAAACGAGTATTTTATGTTCCAATAGCAAATAAAACCAATGGTAAG
Source organism: Candidatus Roizmanbacteria bacterium (assembly GCA_026395475.1). GTDB lineage: Bacteria > Patescibacteriota > Microgenomatia > UBA1406 > GWC2-37-13 > JAKBEU01. The sequence continues at coordinate 14,095 of JAPLYQ010000066.1, forward strand.
GGTGCAAATTCAGTGTGGATTGTGGAGGAAGAAAAAAACGATGAAACTAATGATGAGTTGGGGAATATTTCTTATTCATATTATTACGTCAATCCTCAAGTACAAAAAATATTTTTGCAACCGATGAGTTCCAATGCTGATATAAATGGTAAAGGATGCAGATTAGAAGACTATAAGGCTGTCGGTAATGGCCAGGATGGATATTTAATCCTGTCTAGTAATTGTTGGTATGGAGGTAACTCTATTTCTGTATATGAAATTAATTCAGGAGAAAAAGTAATTTTGAAAAGCAATATACAAGAAAATGATATAAAGTATCCAATCATATCCACAACTGGCAATATTATTGGGAACGTTATTGGATTATTTGGTATTAATAATCCAATCCTTTTTGTCGGAATAAACAATGAAGGCCTTAATCCTTCTGAGATATATGTCTTCGATATCCAAAATAGAAAAGTAATCCAGCATTTTCAATTGAATTAACTTCTAAAGTAGTTCATCAATTAACTTAATCCATAAAAAAAAGACGCCTATTTGGCGTCTTTTTTTATGAGTCCAGAGGGAGGGATTCACCACAAGGGTACTAACTCGCAGTAATTCCTCACTTTGTATCGGAAACTGCGAGTTGAGCGAACCCCTAAAGGGGTTCTCCCTACAATCTATATTCACAAAAAAAACCGATATAAATCTCGGCTTTTTTTATGAGTCCAGAGCAATTGAGGGCATTAGAACCTTTTACGCACAAATTTAGTATGGTAAATTGATTTATTCTTCGTGAAAATGTACAACCTCGTTAATTAAAAAACTTTCAGGTGTTCCTGTTAGATTATTTATTATCATTACTGTACAAACTTTTTTAAAAAGATATAATTAATCTATGAAAAATACACTCATCAAAATTCTTGCAGGAGTTTCGTATGTTGCTATGGTTGTTGTAAATGGTATGGCGAACGCCCTCCCAATCAATAATCGTTCTACAGGGCAAATTTCAGATGCCTATCCCAATCTTTTTGCGCCGGCAGGTGTGACGTTTTCCATCTGGGGTTTGATTTACCTTTTGCTTGCTGGATATGTGACTTACCAGTTCATAAAGAAAGATAAAAAAACTGAGGGACTTTTTAGCAAAATTAACCCTCTTTTTATTGCCACTTCGTTTTTTAATATTTTGTGGATATTCGCCTGGCACTATGATTTTATTGGTCTTTCAGTAGTATTAATGGGGGGCTTACTTTTTCTGCTTATTAAGATTGCAGATATTCTTTACACACATAGATTTTCTTCTCAGGAAAAACTTTTCATCTGGGCGCCATTTAGTGTGTACTTTGGTTGGATCACTGTGGCAGCAATTGCCAATATTACAGTATTTTTTGTGAGTATTGGCTGGAACAGATTTGGCATAGCCGACTTTATTTGGACAAGTATTATATTGGCTGTTGGCGCGTTTATAGGCATATTACGTATGAATAAAGATAAAAATATCGCATACGGCTTGGTCCTCGTCTGGGCATATCTCGGAATACTACTAAAACACGTATCAGCAACTGGTTTTAGTCGGCAATATCCGAGCATTATTGCAACAGTGGTTATTTGTTTGGTTTTATTTTTATTTTTTGTCGGAAGAACGTTTTATAAAAAATAATTTGATTTGTTTATATGAGAAATAAAAAAAATAAGATAACTTGGTTTTTGGTAATAGCACTTATTGTTATACTCGGGATATTTTTAGTAAATAAATTTTTACTAAAGAGTCCAGGTGCTACGAATGGCCTGCCTATTATGAAAGGCGGTCCTATGGAGAATGCTGATACATCCAATATAACTAGAAAGTGGACCAATCTAGCGTATGCAAGTAAATCAGATGCAGAAAAACTCGATATATATTTGCCAGAAACCGGTGACGGACCTTTCCCTGTAATAATTTCTATTCATGGCGGTGCTTTTAGGATGGGTGATAAGGCAGATGGACAGATAACCCCAATGCTTGAAGGATTAAAAAAAGGATATGCTGTAATTGGAGTAAATTATCGTTTAAGCAATGAAGCAAAGTTTCCCGCACAGATTAATGACATAAAAGCAGCAATAAAATTTATACGAGCGAATGCAAATCAGTATAAGTTAAATGCAAATAAAATTGCGGTTTGGGGAGGATCATCTGGTGGGAACCTATCTTCTCTTGCTGGAACATCTGGTGGAATTAAAGATCTCGTTGATGATACTCTTGGAAATTCCCAACAGAATGACAAGGTTCTAGCTGTCGTGGATTGGTATGGTCCAATTTATTTCTCAACCATGGACGCTGAATTTGCATCATTAGGACAGACTTCGGCAATGGGACAAACAAATAGTGAGAGTTCACCAGAAACTGCATATCTTGGAAAGACAATAGGTACAATTAAAGCAGAAGAATTAGTAAAAAAAGCTAGTCCACAAACATATATTTCTTCGAGTACTCCAGCTTTCTATATTCAGCACGGTACAGCAGATAGAAATATCCCTATTACACAATCAATTAATTTTTCAGAAAAATTAAAAGCATCAATTGGTTCTGATAAGGTTATTTTTGAAAAGCTTGAAGGAGCGGGGCATGGAGGTAGTCAATTTGAATCAACTGAAAATCTTGAAAAAATATTTGCTTTCTTGGATAAATACTTGAAGTAAAAGAAGTTTAAAAAAATTTATTCTTTGTCCAGAACAATAGCAAGGTTTAAACATTCTATTCACAAATTTAGTTCAATTAAATGAGTTGTCTCTCGAGGAGTCTCTCTCTTAATTCCTCAGGAGTAGTAAACAATATCGTCTCTATTCCTAGTTTTTTTGCTGGTTCAAGAAAGTGAGGTTTGTCATCAATAAAAATAGTTTCTTCAGGTTTTGAATTACTTTTATGGAGGGCAAATTCATAAATCTTTGGATTTGGTTTTCGAACTCCTGCTTCGTGTGAGAATATTCCACCCTTAAATAGTCGTATAAAATCAAATTTATTATTGAGTGAGTCTACTCGTTCTTTAACATTATCTGAAAGATAGAAGACCTTATATTCCTTGGAGAGTTCAATTATTATTTCTCTTGTACCAGAAATAATTTCATAACCATCTATCCATTTTTTTTCAAGAGTATTTGCTGATTCAGGTAAATGAAGAATTTCAATTACTTTTTTCCAAAAATTGTCTCGAGTTATTTTTGATTCTCTGTATAGTGATCCAATCTCTCCATCAATTACCTCTCTTAACTTATCTTCAGGTATTTTATGTGAAATACTCAATTCTTTAATAAACTTTTTTGTTCCATTAGTAAACAACACTCCACCAAGGTCAAATAAACAAGTTGTAATCATTGAGTAATTATATCAATTCGGTTCGAACCCTTACTTTAAATCGTTGGGACAAGTAAAATGGCACTATTTTTTTAATTTCATCCAGTCTTCATGCAAAAAAACATCATAAAGTTAGAACTTTTTCTATATTGTCATGAAGGGCTAAAGTAGTGTTTTTTTGTTTCTCCTATCCTAAGTCCAGAGGGAGGGATTCGAACCCCCGAAGGGAAAACCCAGGAGATTTACAGTCTCCCCCCGTTGGCCACTTGGGTACCTCTGCTAACAGCTTCCAATTGTAGCAAATATCTTTCTCTTTAGCGAGTGAAAATGATACAATTATTTTAATATGACACATTTGTTTCCTGCATGTAAAAAAACGAAAGTTACCATGATTGGAGCCGGAAGAGTGGGTATTACCGCTGCATTTACTATGTATCTTAAAAATACTGCACAGGAAATAATGCTCTACGGAAGAGATAAAGACAAACTTATCGGTGAACAGCTCGATTTTATGCATAGCCTTTCTTTTTTAGGGACAACAAATATTACCGTTGGAAGTGAAGCAAGCGATCTTGCGGGGTCTGATATTATCGTTTTCACGGCTGGAGCCGCACAAGAACCAGGTGAGACAAGACTTGATCTTGTAAAGAAAAATACCGCTATTTTGGAGTCAATTATCCCTGATATTCAAAAATATGCACCAGAAAGCATTATCCTCATGGTGACAAATCCAGTGGACGTCTTAACGTATAAAACTGTGGTCTTATCAAAGCTTCCACGAGGCCGTGTATTTGGCAGTGGAACAACACTCGATACTGCTCGATTTCGATTTCATCTTTCAGAATACTTAGGAGTTAATCCAAAAAGTGTCCATGCATATATTTTAGGGGAACATGGAGATAGCTCATTCCCAACTTTATCTTCTGCAAATGTGGGAGGACAACTCATCACCACAATGAAAGATTTTTCTCATGAAAAAGCACTTGAAGCCTATACAAAAGCACGGGATGCTGCCTATAAAATTATTGCAGCAAAAGGAGCGACATATTATGCAATAGGTGTTGTTATCAATCAATTAGTTCATGCAATTCTTACAGATGCAGGGCGAGTTTATCCGCTTTCAGTAATGTTGGAAGGTGAGTATGGATATAGTGGAGTTTCCCTTAGTGTTCCATGTGTGCTTGGAAGAACGGGAATAGAGCGTGTTATTGAGATTCCACTTTCAGAACAGGAAAAACTTAAATTAGAACTATCCGTTGAAACTCTGAAAAAATATTTATAAATATACATTTGTACAGACAAAAAATATAAATTTTGATACACTACCCATATGTTTAACGTATACGCACAATGTCCCGTTTGTATTGTAACTGTCGGGGGAGGACTGCTTATTGCTAAAAAGTTAGGGATAGACGATCTTTTAACTGCTCTTTGGATTTCCGGTCTTAACACTGCTATTTCCTTCTGGTTTGTATCATTTATTAAAAAGCCAAAAATTCTCAAAAATCCTTATATTTGGACGGTGATTATGTTTTTTTCTACTTTGCTCTATTTTGCTTCAACAAAGCAGATGTATCACAAAAATAACACCTTTTTACATATAGACAAAGTATTAGTTGGATTGGTGGTTGGGATGATTGTGTGGCTTCTTGGAATAGGAGCAGACAAACTTATACGAAAATACAATAATGGGAAAGTACTCTTTTTTTATCAGAAAGTCATTGTTCCTTTATTTATACTTTTAACCACAACTGGAATTTTTGCAGTTCTCATTAAAAATATTCGCATCTAACCTATGGAAGACAATAAAGTAAAAGATTTTATGAACAAAGTTAAAGCAATGGAACAAGGGCAGAAGCTTGATTTATCTTCTGGAGAAGACCTATCTATCGGCATCATGAATCTTATTTCTATTGAAGAACACCTCTTTTTTTCAGGTGGAAAAACAGGGGCAACAAAATATTTCGAACTGTTAAATGAAGTACGAAAAATGAGAGTAGACCTTATGAAATCTATGATCAAAGAATATGAAGGTGAAGTATGGTGTATCAGCAAGCACTTACTTGCAGCATCAATGCGTGTCATGGAGGTTGGTACAAAGGCATTGAAGAACAATGAAAAAGAAAAAGCAAATGAACTTTTTAAGAAGTCATATGAGCTTTATAATATGTGTTGGGCCTTGAATTTGGGACTAATGGAAGGAAAAGATTTGAAAAAAATAGAGATTCCTGAGAAAGAAAAACCAATGATTAAAGAAGAAAAAACAGTCTTCGCTAAGATGGGAGCACTTGTTGGGAAGGCGCTTGATTGTTGTAGGGAATAACTGCTATCATGAAAGTATGTCCTTAACAGACCTATCTTATTATGCACGCAAATATGCTCCTTTCGCAGTTTTTGTTTTTGTGGTTATTTTGATCTTTTTTTATTCTTTAAAACTTTTATTTCTTGTTTTTTCTTTGAATCAACAGAAGCCACTCGATCCACGAATGGCCGCTTTCAAAGAGCTAAAACCAATCTTCTTAAAGAAAGATGCAACAACCAGTGCCGGATTCTCATTCACTCTAGATACGGTTGAAGGGCAACCAATTACCGCTACAGAAACAGCGCAAGTCTTTTTATTCCCCCCTTCAAAATTCCAATTTGACTACATATCGAAGGTTTATCTAATAGCAAAGATGCTTGGATTTGATACTGAAAAGGTCAAGCATAAATTAGTAAACAATGAAGCAGTATTCCAAGATAGTATTCAACGGTTAGCTATAGATATAAATACGTACAACTTTAGATATGACTATGACTTTAGAAAAGATGCAGAACTTGTTGAAGGAGCCGAAACTCCAGATGTTGAGAGTTCAAAAAATACTGCAATAAACTTTTTGAAATCAATAGATAGATATCCAAAAGACCTTGCTCTTGGAGATGTTACTACTATCCCTATGTTTTATGATAAAACAGCGTCAACTGCGGGGGTTGTAGCAACACCACAGGAGTCAAATATGATTGAGGTAGATTTTTATCGCCAAAAAATTGGCGAATACCTTCCCATGTCTCCCACATATTTCAATAGTCAAAACTATGTTATGCTGATTCCAAATAAGGCAGGAGCCAAGGTAGTAAGCGCTCAAATGAAATTCTTTGAAACATCTTCAACACAAATTGCAGTATATCCGCTCATAACAGGGAAGCGTGCATATGAAAAGCTACTCTCAGGCCAGGGAATCCTCGTATCAGAAGGATCTGGAAAGAAGCAAATATCAATCAAATCCATGACGCTAGGATATTTTGATCCAGACACCTATCAAGACTATTTCCAGCCAATCTACGTATTTACTGGAGATAACGACTTCATATCATATGTTCCAGCGGTATCTGAGAAGTGGTTGATTGATGAAAGCAAACTGTAAATCTTCTTAGTTGATTGGCATTGAGATATGCTCTACATATTGATCGATCCACTGAGTTATGCTTTGTGTGTCTGCAAATCGATCAAGGCTTTTTAGAACAACAATAATGTATTGATTCCCATTTTTTTTATAGAAACTAACAAGATTTTGACCTGCAAGTTCAGTGTACCCCGTCTTCAATCCTCCAATGCCTACAACTTTTCCTAAGAGTTCATTTACATTACTTAATCTGTGGAAATACTTATAATCAGTATCAGAGATGGTAATTTCTTTTGTGGATACGAATTTAGCCAAATAAGAGTTTTTAAGGAGTGCACGTGCGGCAAGAGCCAAATCACGAGGAGTCGTAAGCTGCTCATAGTCATCAATACCTATTGGGTTTTTAAAATGCGAATTTATCATCCCAAGCTCTGCTGCTTTTGCATTCATTTTTTCAATAAATCTGTCGTATCCATAGGCATTTGCAAGCGTATATGCGGCATCATTTGCTGAATACACAAGGGTTCCATATAATAAATTTTCTACAGTCATTTTTTCGCCAGTTACGAGCCCCATTAATTGCCAGTCTGGTTGGTCTTCTTTTGTGATTTGTTTTGTTACTACAATGACATCTGTTGGTTTGAAAACGTCCATCGTTACTAATGCTGTAATTATTTTCGCAGTTGATGCTGGATACATCTTCTGATTGCTGTTGCGTTCAAAAACAGGAGTAAAGGAAGAAAGGTCAGCTATGTATGCTCCCTCTGCAGAAATAGGCGGATACGGGGCATTTTTATTAACCACAGGAATGGTATGGAGAGCAAATTGGGTTACTGGTTTTTCTTTCCACAGTTCATGTTGAGAAAATACATGGGTCAACCAGTAGTTACCGGGATAAAACAGAAGCAAAAAAGAAATAGTCAAAAAAACGACGATACGTAACAGTGTCATTCTTTCATTGTATCAGGAATTATTGTTCTGATTCCCAACTCTTTGAGTTTACTATTTGCAATAGGGGAAGGTGCATTCATAACTGATGTTCTCCCACCACTTGTCATTGGAAATGCCATGACTTCCCGCAAATTGGCCTCTCCGCGAACACAAGTGAGAAGTCTATCAATACCAGGTGCAATCCCACCATGAGGTGGAGCTCCCCATCCAAGAGCTTCAAGCATATGTCCAAACTGTGATTGGATATCCTCTTCAGAATATCCCATTATTTCAAATACTGTCTTTAACACTTGTGGCTCGTGAGCTCGGATGCTTCCGCCTCCTACCTCGTATCCATTACAGACCAAGTCGTATTGAGTAGTAAAAATACCGCCAATATCTTTTTTTTCCAAAAGTTGTTTTTTATATTCTGGAAGAGGTGCTGAAAATGGATTATGGGTAAATGTCCATCCACCTTCTTCTGTCTTTTCAAAAAATGGGAAGTCAATTACCCAAGCAAATGCTTGAATTTTATTTTTTTTATCTTCCTCCGTTCTTAAATCAAATTTATCTGCACCAAACTGTTCTTGAGCTTGTTTATAGGTATAGCGAGGAAATGGTTTTTGTTTGATAGGAATATTGAGTTTTTCGTACACTTCAATAACCATTTTTTCTGTTAATGCCATCACGTCTTCTCGCTCTACAAAACTCATTTCTAAGTCCAACTGTGTAAACTCTCCATATGCTCGGTCTGCACGAGGGTCCTCATCTCTAAAGCAGCGTGCGATTTGGAAATACTTTTCAATTCCGCCCACCATTAAAAGTTGCTTGTACTGTTGTGGAGATTGAGGAAGGGCATAAAACTTTCCTGGTTGCAAACGTGCAGGAATAATAAAATCTCGAGCTCCTTCTG
>JAPLYQ010000022.1 GCA_026395475.1 Candidatus Roizmanbacteria bacterium
CGTATAAATTGTGATCTAAATGCAAGGTTTTCGGCAAGTCGAGGTCTGCGAATATCAAGATATCGATATTTGAGTCGTGCTTCTTCGTCAATTTCATATCCGTCAGTTGTCACCGGGATAGGCATGGCGTTTGATTTGTTCAGGATAACCACTTTTTTTACTTCTATTTCAACAGAACCAGTTTTTATTTTTGCATTCGCCATTTTCCCTGGTCGCTCCTTAACAAGCCCTGTCACTTCAACTACATCTTCCATAGAAAGCCCTTTACAATCTTCTCCCCCAACAGCTTGCACGATGCCACTTCGGTCACGAAGATCGAGAAAAACAATTTTTTTATGGTCTCGTACGGTATTTACCCATGCGTAAAGCACAACTTCTTTGCCAACAAGATTAGGGGTATCCGAAATGTAAACGGTTTTCATATTATATGTATAATACCTTTTTTAGCCTTGATAAACAAGGGAAAGTATTATATACTATAAGTCACTTTTAATCCATAAAATCAAATTTTCTATTATGTCACCTGAGTTTTTCACAAGACGTCCAAAAGTTCAAACACCTTCACAAGATCAACGAAGCTATCTTTTTAGAGATAGTGACTTTCTCCATTATATGAATGATTTTAATTTGATTGATAGAGGTCGATTTAACTCTTTACTTGAAACGAGGAGACGAGCAGGGTCGATGACAATGATTGATTTACTTGCTTATCCAGATGCAATAAGATCCTTAAAAAAATCAGTATTTAGCGAAATAAATGAATTTGCAGGACTTTCTGTTGGGATGAGTGATTCACGAAGTAGTTCACAAATCGATGAAGATTCATCTGCTGGAATTACACATATCACCGGAGATTTAAATAAAAGAAATACATGGGACAATATTGAGGATTGGTTAGGAGGAAAAAAAGCACATCTAATAATAGAAAGAGGTTTTGGTGGGCTTCATTTCCTGCCAACTCATCTACCATACTACAAGTATGCTATTCAAAAAATATGGGATATGACTAGTTCAGATGGAGGTATGGTATTACTTCAAATCCCACCAAAAAAGATATTGGAACAAAATGGAATAAACATTTCCAGATGGATAAACCTTTTACGGAGAAAAAAAATATATAGACAGCATCACGGTGGTTACCATTCAATAGATGGAGATATTGAGTATGGGCTTCTCCAACTTATAAAAAATGGAGAAAATCAAGCACTCCCTATTATCTAGTGGTGAGTGTTTTTATAAAACATTTCAACTGCTTTCTTCCTTGCCAATATTGAGCTTCAATCGTATAGAGTAAGCTGAGTTTCGACCCAACCTGTATTATTTCCTTTTGACTTGCACTTGGAGAAAAATAGACACATTCAAGTTGTTTTGTCCTGTCCATTAAATCTTGTGCAATAAACTTTAAATGTTCTTGTTTCTTTCCCATTGTTTTCACAAATAGAATTTGTGCAGTGCTTTGAAAAACAGGAGTAGGATTCCCAATTCCAAATGGAGTTAATTGAACGAGGGCATCTGCTAATTTCTCAGTAACGCTACTCATAGGTATTTCTATATCTACTGAGATCTCTTTTTCTTTTGGAGATGGAACTTCTTCTAGATGGTTACTAACTGCTTTTTCAAACGCGGTAAGTTGTTCATCAAGGAGAGAAAATCCAGCTGCCTGAGGGTGGCCTCCTACATGTTTTAGCAGATTAAGAGATCTCAAAAACGCAATAATATCAAAATGTTTTACAGAACGTGCAGATCCTTTCCATCCTGTTTCAGTTTTAGTCATCACAATTGAAGGTCTACGATACCGCTCTGTAATTTTAGATGAAATAAGGCCAATAATTCCTTCATTCCAATCCTTATTTTTTTGAAGAATAAGTTTAGAGATATCTGATTTTTCAATTGCAACAAATGCTTCCTCAACTGCAAGATCAACCATTTTTTGTCGTGTAACATTATATGTTTGAGCATCATGTGCAAGTTGTTTCGCCTTAATCACATCTTTTGTACAGAGCATTCGAACAGCTTCGATAGCATGTGAGAGTCTTCCGACAGCATTTATTCTGGGCGCAAGAGCAAAGCCTGCATGATATGTTGATATTTCAATATCAGAAAGTCCAGAAACAGCAAGAAGCTCTTTTATTCCTGGTTTTGTTGCGTGCTGAAATGCTTGAAGGCCATATTTTGCAATGCTCCGAGAATAACCCACGAGTGGTACCAAGTCTGCAATTGTTCCCAGTGACGCTAGCGCAAGAAAATCATTCGTAAATAAATTTTTAAGAGTGGTATTTTCTGGATCAAGCATTTTCCAAATGGTGAGTGCTGTAATGTATGCCAGACCCGAACCAGATACCAGAGGGCAGTGAATAAGTGCCACTGCAGAATCGGGAAGTAGTTCTGGTTTTGTATGGTGGTCGGTTACAATAATTGGGATATCTTTATCATGAGCATATTGAATTTGTTCTCGGGCACTAATGCCATGATCTACGCTAATAATAAGTCCTGGGTTATATTTTTCTATAACGGCATCAATCCCTTTAATTGAAAAACCATATCCTTCTTTTTGACGATGGGGGACATAGGGAAAGACTGAGAAACCAAGTATATGAAGTGTTTCCCACAATACAGAACCTCCTGTAATACCATCCGCATCATAATCTGTATAAATAACAATATTCTTATTATTTTTCTTGCATTGCTGAAGATGAGAGAGAAGTATTTTCAATTCTTTTTCAAACCCTAATGTTTTTAGAGAGAAAGTAAGTGGGTGAGGGGGGTTCAAAAATGTTTGAATATCGGTAACGTTTCTTTTTATAAGAAGAGCACTTATTATTTGTTCAATATCCATGAACACCATTGTATCAGACGAGAGACTTATCTATTAGACAAGTCCGCCACCTTTGAAGATGTTTGGTTTTAACCAATCTTGTGGACTTTGTGCCCCTTCTTTTGACTGACTTTCTTGAGATTCGACACTTGCTATAGATTGTATTTGTTGACGTTCTGTTCCTGGTTGTTTTACTGAAAACACAGGTGTTGAAACAGGTCCCTGAGGTTGCTGAACTACAGGAGCTGGTGCTACTGGAGTCTCAAAAACAGGTGGTTTATACGTTGGAACTTGAGGTGTTGTTTTTTTTGCTGCGCCTGCTTTTAATAACGATGCAACTGTTTCAAATGTTTCTGCATTTACAGAATATGAGGTGAATGTGTTTGTTGCAGTGGCAATCCCTGTATATAAATTAGTTGCCATATCTTTATCAACTTCACATTCTAATTGTCTCAACACTTTATAAACAAGTTCACTTGTTGAGGAACTTGTTTTATTGATAAAGTTAACTGTACCAAAGAAAGCATTAGTTAAATGCCTATCAATATTGATGATTTCTTTTCCTTGGAATTGAGCTTGGTTATCAGTATAAAGTGTTCCAACCGCATTAAGATTTGGCGCATCAACTGTGATGATAAAGTCAAATGTTCCCCCTGAATATGAATAGGTAACCTGATTTGGGTTTAATTTTGGAAATCCTGCACGAGGAGCAATAACAAGATTAAATTTGTCTCCTTGAATGTGATAGTCAATTTTATCAATTGCACCATCAGCGTAAGGAAAAGAAACAACGAGATTATCCCCTCCAACTGAAAGAGTAGACTGAATTTTATCTGCCGCAACCATATCGCTTTTGACAGATGTTGAGGAAACAATAGTCACATTTTTACCCATTTTAAGAAGTCCGAGATAAAGTGCTGTTGCTCCTGCAATTGCGTCTTGAGAAGGATTATTTGGGAGAACGACAATGCCGTTTGATCCCTTAGTTATAATATCCGAAACACGTGGTAGAGTGGTATTTGTATTTGGAAACATATTATAGGATACATTTTACCACATCTCCTACCCGGATGTCAAGAGCAGGAGAGAGGATGAGGCCGCACTCTTGTTCCTTCTTTACCTCTTCAACCTTCTTTGCACGTATCTTGAGAGATACTATTTTTGATTTTCCTATAATATTGCCGGCACGATGGATTTCTAGCATGTCTCCAAGCTCAAATTTACCCTTAGACAGTTTAGAGCCAAATATCTTTTCGCCTTCAATAACGAAAGTTGCGAGGATTTTAGCCTCACCTTTGAGGTTCTTTTCAGATTGCTCCTTTTCTTGTAGAAGAAGAGCAACTTCCTCTAATTCTTCAAGAAGTTCGTAGATAATGGTATATGACTTAATGATGACTTTTTCTTGTTTAGCCACGTCTTTTGTCTCAGGATCAATGCGTGTATTGAAGCCAATTACAATAGCTTTACTGGCTTTTGCAAGGAAAACGTCAGATTTATGAATATCTCCCACTCCACTCAATATAATCTCAATATTGGAGTTTTGAGACAAAATAGCCTCAAGTGCTTCAAGGGACCCTTGTGAATCGGTTTTTACCACAATTGCAAGCTTTTTTTGCTCTTTTTGAGGTGTAGCAAAAAAGTCCTGTGAAGTAAATGCTTTTTTAGCTAATGGAGCCACAGGCTCAACTATCTTTGCATCTTCTGGTTTTGAGGCAATTCGGGAGCCTACTAATGGGGCAGTCTCAAATCCGAGTAATTCGCATGCTTGTGAAGCGGTAGCTTCAGTGAGTGGAGCATTCAGATCATCAGTAATTGAGCGTATTTTTGCTTTGACTTCTCCTGCATAAACCATATCTCCAACATGGAGAGTACCATTTTTAACTACGATACTAACTGCAATACCTCGTCTGTCCTTTTTAGTCTCAATGACATATGCTTCAAGCTCGGCTTTTGGATCATAGGTAAGTTCTTTGTCTGTGGCAAGAAATAAGATGGTTTCAAGTAGTTCTGGTACACCTTTTCCGGTTTTTGCACTAATAGGAGCTACTGGAATAGTGCCACCTTTACCTTCAACCATGATTCCATGGCGAAGAAGGTCGTTTTTAACCTTCTCTGGCTTTGCTTCTGGGAGGTCCATTTTATTAAGAACCACAATGCATGGGACGTTTGCTTGTTTTATATGAGATATGGACTCTATTGTTTGAGGCATGAGAGAATCTTTTGCATCAACAATAAGAAGGACGATATCTGCGACATTAGCTCCACGTGCTCGTAGTTGGGAGAACGCTTCGTGCCCTGGGGTGTCAATAAAGGTGATTTCGTTAATAGGATAGCCTTTTATATCGGTCTTAGCTGTATAACCTCCAATTTTTTGTGTAATTCCACCTTGTTCTTTGGCTGCAATACGGCTACTTCGAATATAATCGAGAAGGGTAGTTTTTCCATGATCTACATGGCCAAGAATAGCTACAATAGGAGAACGTGGTTTCATAAAATCAAAACAATAAATTCGTTAACGATTAGCCTTTCTTTTCAGCTTTTTCACTTTCTTCTTTGATTGTTTCTGCAGAGTTAGGTATTTGGATTATATCGATAGTATAACCCGCAAGACGAGAAGCGAGATTTACATTAACGCCGCCTTTACCAATAGCAAGAGGTGCTTGAGACTCTTCAACAGTAACTTTTGCATGTTTTGCCTTTTCATCAACTTCAAGTGATGTCACTTTTGCAGGGGAAAGAGCAGACATAATGAACAATTTAATGTCATTATTCCACAAGATGATGTCAATTTTTTCTTTTCCACCACATTCATCTGTAACAGTTTGAACGCGTACGCCTCGTTGACCTACGCAAGCACCAACTGGATCAACTGCTCCGTGCCCCGTTGTGACTGCAATCTTAGCTCTTTCGCCTGGTTCACGAACTGTTTTTTTGATGATGACTGAGCCATTTGCTATTTCAGGAACTTCGCGTTTAAAGAGTTCTTCGATAAGGCGAACATCGCTTCTTGAGACAACGATTCGTGGATTTCCATATTTATCATTACCAATCTCTTTGATATAGATGGTGTAGCTTGTATTTACTGAGTATTCTTCCTGCTTGATTTGTTCTTCTTTTGGAAGAACAGCTTCAGCTTTGCCAATATCAAAGTAAGCATTACAAATCCAGGAGGTGTGATATCTTTATCATCTTCAAAAAGATGAGCTTCTCCAGACTGACGATTGATTTTTGCTGATATATTTTCACTTGTTTCAACTTCAGGATATTCTTTTTTGTATGCTGCTACGAGTGCTTGTTCTATAGAAGAGAGAACATCCTCTGCAGGAATGTTACGTTCTGCTGCTACCTGATTGAGTGCAAGTAAAAATTCTGATTTTACAACTGTCATAGTAATTTGATTAAACTATTTATTCTTTCTTAGCTTCTTTTTTAGCTTCCTTCTTTTCTTCTACAGCTGCTGTTGCACCGGCTTCACCTTCAACTGCCGCATCTGGCTTTGCAGTAAGAACTTCAGGTGTTGCGGCTGCTGTTGTTTCTGCAATCACACTTTCTTCTTTGTGTGCTGCTACAGAGACAAGAACCTTGTCAGCATCAGTTTTAATAGTATATGTTGCATCAACTGGAATATCTGAAACCTTGATTTCAGCTCCAATGTCTTTTAAACCACTCAAATCAATTTCAATATGGTTTGGAATGTCTTGTGGAAGAGCTTCTACTGTAACCTTGTCGGACTGTGTAAGAATCACGCCGCCAGCATTTGCTGCAGGTGCGATGCCAACAAACATAAGAGGTACTTCAGCTTCAATTTTGATACTCAAATCAACTTTTCGGAAATCTGCATGAAGAACTAAACCTTCAAGAGGATCTCTTTGTAATGAGGTGATAAGTGTTGGAATCTCTTCTTTTTCTGTCTTAATATAGACAACTCCAGTTTCTCCAACTGCTCGGAAAGTTCTTTTGAACTCAATATAATTGACAGCAATTGCCTGTGAAGGAAAATGTGTGCCATAAATATTGGCTGGAAGAAGTCCTTCTTTTCGAAGGTTCTTATTTTTTTTACCAAACACTGTTCTTAACTTTGCATCAAGAACTGTTTTTTTCTTCTCTACATGAGCTTTTTTCATAGTTGTTCTTTCAATAATTCAATAAAAAATACACGATCAGTCGACAAGTCAGTATTATAGAGGATTAGGCTATTTTTCACAAGGGGAGAAAAATTCGTGTTCAAAAGATTGACGTTTTTTGGGAGACTTAACGAAAAATGTACATCATTAGACTGAGCTCCAATCTGTTTTTGAAGCACGAGTTGGTAAGTTGCTTTCCCCTTTTTAAACTTAATGGATGAATTGTATGTTATAGACAAGGTTTTTTTTGCTTGTGGAGGTATTTCGATAAGAAACCCGATCATTTTGTGCTTTCCAGTCTCCGAATCATATGATGCTAATTGTTGGCCATCAACCTGTACACCAGTCACAAGCGAATCAGTCGGAAGCAATATTTGAAAGTAGTTTTTGTAATTTCCACCAGGGAACACATCTGATAGAGAGTTATTAGAATAAGCAATTGTTAGATTTGTTGTAATAAGGCCAGAATCATCAATCACGGTTTTCACATCGTATGTTCTGTCTATAAAAAAATTGGTTTTATTTACTCCTAGATTTGCATCGAGTGCAAATTGAAAGTCTGCATAGCAGTTTCCTTTTGCCGACTCAGGACAAAATGGAGTTGCAAGACGTCCACTCCAGAAGAGTTCATCAAGATTTTTTTGGACCTTATCATTATTCATGAATAAGACCATATTTTTTTGGTCAAACCCTTCAACAATAGCTGAACTCAGCAAAAGAGGGTTTGCTGTCTCGGTTTGCGAGATAAGCTGCTTTACGAGCGTTGAGAGAAAGCTTTTCTTTTGGCGGGAACCAGGGAAAAAGTCATGTTCAACGTAATACTGTGTTTTTATATAGAAATTATCCTTCGTAATTTTTTCGTTATAGTCTGGTAGCACAACCTCATCAAACGCTCCAATGATATTTTTCACAGCCGAAGTTGTAATAAGTGCAGCCCCGTTCCAAGAGCCTAAGCCCATCTCTTTTTGTAAAAAAAATGTTGCTTGTTGATAAGTGTCATAAAAATCTGGGAAAAAAGCACTATCACGCAAATACCAATGGGGTTGATTTAAATAATCGCGAATTGGATTTGGAGGGGTGACATGTGCGGTAAGTTGGCCATCTGCGTCATACACATCAAAAATAGTAAGGTCCTTAATACCAAAATACTGTGTTTTTAAAATCCCATATGACCCAATAAATCCTCCGCCAGGACGAAGCTCCATATTGTTTGCAAAGAGTAGGAGTGTTGATTGTTCTTCTTTTTCACCGAGTAGATCTGGTAATAATGCAAATACTTTTTTTGCTTTTCGTAATTGAGCAATGCCTTTTTGAAATTCCAATCGATAACTATTTGAAATAAGGTATGTAGGAACTTTTCGATAAATCGTTAAAATTTGTTCTTCAGACTTGTTTAATAATTGTTGTGTCTTATCAAAATGCTCGCGCGCTAATTGGGCAGTTTTGGGATTTCTTGTTGGTTGTAGGATAAAGCCAGAAAGTGTTTTGGACTCGTTAATTAATTGGTCAAGTGTCTGTGTTAATTCTGTTTCTGTGGTATTAACAACAAATAGATCATCAGGCAACTGAGCAAGTGAAAAGAATAAATAGAGAGGTCTCACTGGTTGATAGAGAAGCGAAGCAATCGAAAGAGATGTATTTTTAGTATCGTTAACTTTTTTTGCCTCACTCAGCTTATTTGCTTGTATATACTTTGCAGCTTTAAATGAGTAGAAGCTTGTGATTCCCAGTGGAATCCAGAAGGAAAATAAATAGAAAAATATAGCAAAAATACCAACTGCACGATACAGATAGGTGGGGAAATGGAAGTGAAATTGAAATGTTTTTTTTGGTTGCGGCTTTGGCGCTGGATGAAACGTTGATTCGAGTGTGAGAATAGGAGAATGGTCTTGTTTTGATATGGCAAACCAAATGATAGTTTGTATTTGAGAAGAGGCATATTCAACACTCCCAATGATGTTTATTAATTTTGAGTTACGTGGAGGTTTTATTTTATGAATATGCTTTTTTTGAGTATGAAAGGAAATATATATTGTAGGAATTGCTTCATTATTTTCCTTTAACCATCGTGAAAAGCTAATAATAAAACAAAGATCAAAATGCTGAGAATCTTCTGGAATGTGTGGAGAGATAAAAACATTCATGTCGTGAGTAACCAGATGGGCCTTCAATTCTTTGACAAAAACATCGTTTTTTTCTGTCACAATAAGCACTCTCTGCTTTTGCGTAGTTTGTTCTGTCACGAAATGTACACTCTTCATACTGTATAATTATATAATGAATTTTGATCATAAAATCTTCCCTCTTGAATCTTTGAAGGATATTAAATTTGATAAAACAAAAAAAGTCGTATTGGCCGGTGGGTGTTTTGACATCCTTCATTATGGACATGTTTCTTTCATGCAAAAGGCAAAAACAGCAGGGGAGACGTTAATACTTTTATTAGAGTCGGATGAGTTTATTACACAGGTAAAAAAGAAAAAACCAGTTCATACTCAACAACAAAGAGCGGAAATTTTAGCGGCACTTGCGTATGTTGACTATGTAATACTACTGCCTTTATTGAAAAATCCAAATACAGATTACGAAAACATTATAAAAGTAATTCATCCATCGGTTATTGCTATTACTTCGGGTGATTCTATTGAATCACAAAAGAAGAAATTGGCACAAACCGTTAACGCTGAGCTATTAATCGTTCCTTATTTATCATCATTTTCCAGTTCACAACTTATAACCTATGCGCCTATTTTTAGGGATTGAGCTTCCACAAACACAGCGAGAGTCTCTGTATAAACAACTTATTCCTCTTATCAGAAAATATCCATCTTTTAGATGGACACATCCTGATTTATATCATGCAACGTTCCAATTTTTTGGAGAGGTAGAAGATGTTGAAAAACTTAAAGATTCCATAAAAACAACACTTTTTGATAAAGAACGTTTTACTCTCTATGGAAATGGACTTGGTATGTTTCAGACAACAGAACTTGTCCTTCATATGACATATAGAAGAGAAAAAAAGATTGATGAAATTGTTCACTCACTTGAAACAACCTATCCAACATTTGTAAAACAAAGAGAATTTGTATTTCACACTTGTATTGGACGAGCTCCTCGTTCTTCAAAACAACAATTTTTTCTTCTCAGAAAGATTCTGGAAAAAACTGAAATAGAAGTTTCATACCCTGTTGATGCACTTACCTTATATGCAAGTTCAAAAAGCAGTGATGGAAGAAAATTTGTAAAGATAGAAGAATTCCCACTGGTATAGTATAAAAACAAAAACCATTCCTTTTACAGAATGGCTTTTGTTTTGGATGATAAATCGAATTACTTAGATCCGATTTTGTACATGCCGGTTCCACAATCTGGGCATTTTGCCTTCATCGCTGGTTTACCATTTTTCATAGTAACTTTTTCAGGATTAGACACTTCTTTTTTTGCTCTACATTTTACACAATACATTGATGTTGCCATAGGTTTGTTTCACCTCCTTTCAAATACACGAAGATAATAAATAAAATATAATCCAATTTCAAATGCAGTTATAAATACTGCAAACAAAATACTTTTCATGAGGTCCTTTTTAAACATGGGATCCACGACTAAAAATTCATTTTGTACAACAGCAGTTGCATGAGTCTGAGAAGACCCAATAATTTTTGTCTGGTTTCGAAGCTTTTGCGCCATGGTCTTTTTAGGCATGGTGTAATTGTAATCATATTGACAGCACTTTGTAAAGTGGATAAAATGAAAGGCATGGTTGTAAACATTGTTCTCGCACTCATTTTCGGATGGCTCGTATTAGGTACTTTCATTGTCATAAAGCTACAAAACCATTATCGAAGGTTAACCAAAAGATCTGGTGCGCTCTCGATTGACGGAATACTTGATTTATTAGTTTTTGAGGCAGAAAAGAGCAAAAACAAGCAAGAGCACCTCGAAAAAAAGTTGCAAGAACTTCAGATTGCATCTACTCATATGTATCGTAAAATAGGGATTGTACAGTTTCATGCTCTTGGCAAAACAGAAGGAGAAAAGAGTTTTGTAATAGCACTATTAAATGATCTTAAAAGTGGTATTGTTCTCGACTTTATGTATATTCCAGACGGAATAAGAGTATATTCAAAGAAGATAAAAGAAGGAAAAGGAGAAACTCTCGAGTTAACACAAGAAGAGTTGGAGGCAATTAAAAAAGCAGAATAGATTCTATTAACAATTTTTTGTAAGATGTATTCTTATGGATATTAAAAAAACGATTGGTTTGGCAGTTCTTTTGGGAGTTATCTCATTTGGTAGTACCTATGGAATTATGCAGGTGATGCAAAATTCAAAACAAAAACAAGTTGCAAAAAAA
>JAPLYQ010000159.1 GCA_026395475.1 Candidatus Roizmanbacteria bacterium
CTTCCATACCTCGGCTTACTCCAAACACATTTCCCATGGCGACTGCTCGCACAAGTCCAGGTTCAAGAACTGCCTAAACTTCAAATACTGTTCTTCCTAATTTTTTATCTTCTAAAACAAGAGCATCATAAATACCAGGTGTGGCATTTTCTGGAAATTGAACATCGACCACCACTCCTCGAACCGCTGCAATAATTCCTTTTATCATAAGATTTTTAGTAATAATTTAATAATTTTTTAATTGCAATTGTAAACTTCCGTCATCCTGAGGCGATGAGCCGAAGGATCTTAAAGATTCTTCGTATATAACTCTTATCACTCAGAATGACACATAAAACTCTACCCCGCCTCAACAGATTCCTTCGCAGTAATCATGTCTAACAACTCACTGGTAATTTTTTCCTGTCTCAACTTATTCCCGAGTAATGTTAAATTATAGATAACATCATTTGCATTATCAGTCGCATTCTTCATGGCAATCATGCGAGCAGAATGCTCTCCCGCTTCAGATTGGATGATTGCATTTCTCACTTTTTCTTCTACAAAACTTCTCAAAATTCTTTCGATAATCTGCGAAGGGGAAGGTTCAATAACATACTCAATATATTCTTTTTCTTCAATTTTTTGATCAAGCTGTAATTTATATGGCAAAATTTGTGCAAGTATTGGTTCTGTTTTAAGTGTTGAAATATAGCTGTTATACAACACAAAAACTCGTTTATATTGTCCTTTTAAAAATGTCTCTAATGCAAAGGTTATTACAGCAGTGACATTGTTAAGAGGTGCTGTGTGAGAATAATCTGCCAATATATCTCCACCTGTTTTTGAAAGAAATTGAGCTCCCTTTTTTCCAATAGTAATAAACTTACTATTTTGAATATCGACATTATTTGCAATGTAGCGGAATAAATCGATATTAAAAGATCCACAAAGTCCTTTATTCCCTGTCAAAACAACAACTAAGTCTTGAGCGTTGTCAGGGGCATGAGTCACAAGAAATGGTGAGTTCAAAACATTCACTTTTGTCATAACTTTTTTTATGACAAGCTCTAATTCTTGTTGATATGGTCTCGCTTCAATTGCTGCTTGTTGAGCTTTTTTCATTTTAATTGCGGAGACAAGTTGCATGGAACGAGTTATTTTTTTTACGTTAGATACGGACTTCGTTTTTTTTCTTACCTGTCTGACATTCATATTAGGTTATGCTTCTACAAATCCATCAGCAATATTTTTTACAAATGGCGCTAAGAGCTCTTCAATATGTGGCGTGACAACTTTTTCTCGTTCGATAAGGTGAATTAATTTTTCTCCTTGCAAGCGCAAAGATTTTACCAATTCATTTTCAAAATCGGTTACTTTAAGCACTGGGACCTCATCAATATACCCCTTGTTAGCAGCCCAAAGTACAACGATTTATTCTCCCAATCGATATGGTTTATTTTTGTCCTGCTTCATGAGTTGAGTTACTTTTGCACCTCTGTTTAACAGTTTTTTTGTGTCCTCATCAAGGTCACTTTCAAACTGTGAAAAAGCTGCCATTTCTCGGTACTGAGCAAGATCAAGTTTTAGTCTTCCTGCAACTTGCTTCATTGCTTTTGTCTGAGCATTTCCTCCTACGCGGGAAACGGAGATACCAATGTTAATTGCTGGGCGAATGCCAGCATTAAATAAATCTGTTTCCAAAAATATTTGTCCATCAGTGATTGAGATAACGTTGGTTGGAATATATGCGGACACATCTCCTTCCAATGTTTCAATAACTGGGAGGGCAGTAATAGATCCTCCTCCTTGTGAGTCTTCAACGCGACATGCTCTTTCAAGAAGTCGTGAATGAAGGTAAAAAATGTCACCTGGATATGCTTCACGACCTGCTGGTCGGCGAAGAATAAGTGATACTTGTCGATAAGCCCATGCATGTTTGGAAAGATCATCATAGATAACTAAGACATCTTTTCCTTTTGCCATGAAGAATTCAGCAATTGCACTCGCGGTGTATGGAGCCAAGTATTGCAAAGCGGCAGGGTCAGATGACGATGCACTTACAATAATGGTGTAATCTAAAGCTCCTTGTTTTCGAAGTAATTCGGAAACAAGTGCGATTTTAGAATTTTTTTGCCCAATACCACAGTAAATACAGATAACATCCTGTCCTTTTTGATTGATGATTGTATCAAGAGCAATGGTAGATTTTCCAGTTCCTCGATCTCCAATAATAAGTTCTCGCTGACCTCTTCCGATTGGGAAAAGTGCATCGATACTTTTTATTCCTGTTTGAAGAGGAACGTTTACTGGTTTTCGATATACAACAGATGGTGCAACCTTTTCTACTGGGTTCCATGCATCTGCTGGGAGTGGTTCTCCACCATCAAGTGGTTGACCAAGAGGGTCAACTATTCTTCCAACCATTTTTTCACTTACCGGAACAGAAAGAGTGTATTTCAATGCTTTCACTTGTTCTCCAGATTTTATCGTCAGATAATCTCCCAGAACAATAATTCCTACAGAATCTTCCATCATGTCAATAATGTATCCCTTGACACCACTTTCAAATTCAACGACTTCTCCATATCCAGCTTTATCCAATCCAGCAGCCAACGCAACACCATCTCTTATTTCTTGAACTATGCCAACCTCATCGGTTTTGTAGTCCAGCTTGCTATTTTTAATTTCGCGTTCGATTTGTTCTAAATACTGATCAATTGCTTTCATAGAGCTGTTTTTTTAATAAATGTAACGCGTTGCGTATGGATAGATCGATAACTTGTGATCCGGACTGAATAACAAACCCACCTATGACAGTTGGGTCTATCTTATTTTCTACCTGAGCAGATGCATATTTGGGGAATTGAGAAACTATTTTATGCATTTCGTCTTGTGACAGACTATATGCTGAAATAACTTTCACCAATTCCTTTTGAGCCAAAAGCTCGCTGGCAAATGTTTTTTTTAGTCGTTCTTTTACTTGTGGATCAAGGCGCATACGATTACTTTTTTGCTAAATTGCTAAGTACTTTTGCATTAACTTGTTTCTGCATGTCCTCAGTAAGAAAATCTTTCAGGACATGTTCAACAGTCATAACGCTTACTTTTGCAAGAGTTTCTTTATATTGTTTTTCCATTGCGTGTCGTTCCTCCTCAATTTGTTTTGAGGCTCTCTTTACGATTTCTTTTGACTCTTCCTCTGCTTTCGCAAGGAGAGATGCTCTCTCAAGTTCTGCGGCATGTCGCACTGCCTTGAGACTTTCCTCGGTTTTCTTGTGTATCTCTTCTTTAGATGCCTTTTCTTGGAGAGCCAAGACTTCTCGTTGTTTTTCACTGCTATAAACTTCTTATAGATAAAAAAGAACAAACCAAAGTTAATGAGCTGAGCGATCAATAATTTTATATCAATTCCAAGATTTTCCATAATTTTTCAATACCTCAAATTATGTAAATTTGAGAATAAGTGCAACAACAAGTGCGTAAATAGCAATAGCTTCTGCGAATGCTAATCCAAGAATCATAGCTGTTCTAATTGATGATTCTGCTTCTGGGTTTCTTCCGAGTGCTTCAACTGCTTTGGATGCGATGTTACCAACTGATAAAGCTGGTCCGATTGCTCCAACTGCCATTGTGAAAGCGACTGCCAACATTTTAATCATGTCTGAGCTCATATATGTATACACCCCCTTCTAAAATATAATTTTTAATGACTGCTTACTGCTAATCCTAAGAACACCGATGTCAACATTGAAAACACCAGTGCCTGTACAAATCCTACAAAGACTTCAAGTATCAAAAATGGAAAAGAGGCAAGGACAGGAACAAGGAACGCAACGATGGTAAGCAACACTTCACCTGCAAAAATATTTCCAAACAAACGGAAAGCAAATGAAAGTACTTTGGAAATTTCAGAGACTACCTCAAGAAGTCCTAAAACAAAATAAATTGGATCTTTAAAGTTGAGGAACTTTGAAATATATGTCTTAAATCCTAAAAATTGGAATCCATATACCTGAATCATGGTGACGGAAATGATAGCAAGTGCCAATGTGGCGTTCAAATCTGCATTGTTTCCTCTGAAAAGTGGGATTGTTTTTATCTCTTCTTCATGGGATGTTTTTGCCTCTGCAGCTGCATCTGTATTTGGTTCTAATTCTGATTTATTAGCTTCAGTGATAACCGCATGTTGGTTTAATATGGTGCCATGCACTACTGCAGCAGGCACTTTCATAGTGATACTTCCAACTCCAGGAAGTAGGCCACTCCAGTTCTGAATAAGAATCCAAAGAAAAAATGCTGAAAGAAGAGGAAAAAATACATCTACTTTGTCATGGACGATAGATGCAAATAAATCATACAGAGTGCGAAGAATTAAGTTAAGCGTGTAATATAATCCAGACTTTTCATCACTTTTAGACTGTAAATAGTATGAATAGCATAGATAGATGAAGAAAAGAAAGACGAGAGACGAAAGGACCATTGAGTTTTTAACGGCAAAGGTACCGATATAAAACAGTGTTTCCGCTTTAATACTAATTTCAGGCATGAGTTGAAAAACGTCGGACAATTTTTATTAAATTGAACAAAGAACCAATAGTTCCAAATAATATTCCAAAAATAGTCCCGAACGGCTGTATTTTCAGCTTGTTATCCAGTACTATTCCGACTCCTAAAAAGCAAAGAAGTGGAACGACCAAATACATTCCTAAATCCAACACGTCACTCATCTGAAACGTTTCTTTTGTCTGTTTTTTCTCCTTTTTTTTAAAGGATTCAATGACAAATGAACTGTTTACCTTCTTAAGATGAGACCGCGAATATTGTACCATACATTCAAATAAGTTGTCAATAAAATATCACCTAATTCCCCAATCGCACTGCATTATCGATAAGGAAACTCATTGAGTCATCTCTTTCCGCAGCAGTTCCCTTTGCAAGGATTACCTGGTTTACGGATATGATTGATTTCAATTTTTCGAATGCTTTTGGGAAGAAAACAGCCTCAATTGTGCCGGTATCATCATACAATGTGATAAATGCCATTTCCTTGTTATCCTTCTTAGTTCGAATGATCTTCTTACCGCTTATGACCCCGACTATAACCATATTTTTCTTATCATCTCCTTTTACAATCTCTCCAATGTGTTTTGTTGCTTTTTCTTCAATAATGGCCGCAAAGCGAGCAAGTGGGTTTCGGCTAATGAGGAATCCTATAACCTCTTTTTCCATCATTGAGAGCTCATCTTCTGAGTATTCCGGAATATGTTCAAATGTGTCTTCTATCTTTTTTTGTTCAACATGGCCTGCAAACAAGCCAAACTGACCTTTTGACTCACTATCTTTTGAGGCGGCTAAATCTTTTACCATTTCTGGAGAAAGTCCAAATCGAATACTATCTCCCTCAAGGGTAAATTCATAACCACTTTTGTTAATGTCTGGCACTAAAATAGGAATCTCCATTCTTCGACACTCTTCAATTCCCTGCGCCATTTTAATTTCTCTCATAGGACCTGCAACTCCCTGAAGTTCTGCAGTCAAAAGAGCGGCCATGTATTCCACTGGGAAATTTGCCTTCATGTATGCAGTCCAGTATGCAATGAGTCCGTAAGATGCTGAATGTGGTTTGTTAAATCCGTATGCCGCGAACTTTTCCATGAAAGCAAATAGCTTTTCTGCCATTGTTCTTGCGTATTTGTTTTTTACACATCCATCAATAAATTTTTTGTGTTCAATATCCATGAGAGATTTTTTCTTTT
Source organism: Candidatus Roizmanbacteria bacterium (assembly GCA_026395475.1). Classification (GTDB taxonomy): domain Bacteria; phylum Patescibacteriota; class Microgenomatia; order UBA1406; family GWC2-37-13; genus JAKBEU01. The sequence continues at coordinate 5,739 of JAPLYQ010000159.1, forward strand.
TTCCCATGGCCATGCGGAGGTTGTCTGCTTCACTCATGGAGTATCCGGCAAGACTGTGTGCAATTTCCATCACTTGTTCCTGATACACAAGAACGCCGTACGTTTCTCCCATGATTTTTTTCAAATCAGGATGGAGATACTTTATTGATCCGGGATTACTTTTCCCTGCGATAAACGAGGGAATAAGATCCATTGGACCTGGTCGATATAAGGCGACCATAGCAGTAATGTCACTCATTTTGTTTGGCTTCAGGTCTTTTGCAAGGCGCCTCATGCCGGCAGATTCCAACTGAAAGACACCAATGGTATTTCCTGCAGAAATTAAATCGTATGTTTTTTTGTCATCAATACGGACTTCGTGAATATCAATTTTTGTACCTGTTTTTCGTGTGGCAAGTTGAATGGCTTTATCCAATATTGTTAAATTTCGCAGTCCCAAGAAGTCAATTTTGAGGAGTCCTACAGCTTTATTATTTTGCACTGCATTTAAATCCAGACAGTACATATCATACTGAGTGATGACACGTCCTTGTTTGGACTCT
>JAPLYQ010000142.1 GCA_026395475.1 Candidatus Roizmanbacteria bacterium
CAAACAATGAATATATTGGCACATTTGGCCTATTATCAAATTTTGGGCAAGCCGTAAAATCAACTGTACCTTTAGAATTACTATCCATACAAATTCCCTAACTAATAACTGTGAAATATTAATTGCCTTAAGGCACGTCTATACCTTATAATATAGCATACCTGAATAACTTACTCAATATGCAATATGAATCAAAATTCTGATGAAAATCAACAACTTAATGTTGACAAAATCGAAAGGAACAAATTTATACTTGCCCTTAATGAAAGTGCGGTAGAAAGTCGCTTACAAAAGGTGTTAGGAGTTAACCCAAAAATCTGGAATGACCTAAAAGATCAAGGAATACTTCCCCGAACTGGAACTTACGGTGAGTTTTTAACTAAAGTATTTAACCATTATCGCCAACAAAATGAGGTTGCACTTGCTAAAGTTAAATCTAAAGCGGAAGAAATGGCCGCAAAGCGTACTTACAGAAGTTCAGATACAGAAAGTGGACTTCCCAGAGTTGTAGAAGCAGAGAAAATATCTAAAATACGTTTGGATTCTGCTCGTGAACGACAAATACACTTACAAAATCTACAAACAAGAAACGAATTAATTAGTAAGAGTGAGTTATACACCCTAATAGCCCCAATGGTAGGTAATATGGTCAACATACTTCGCAGTGCAGCGGATGACGACCCAAAAGTACAACCTACAATTGATAAATGTTTTGCAAGTTTACATGAAGTTGGTCTTCAACTACTTGCGCAGGTTAACCGTGACAGCGATAGTTACGTTGAAGAAATGATGAACAACCCAGTTGACTTAGATGATATTATCAATAACGCCCAATTGGAGATAGAATGAGGCGTACACTTGAAAATATAAGCGAAAGAAGACTCGTTGGAGAGTTATTTAACTTATTTCAACCTCCTATACGTATAAGTACAATGGACTGGGCAAGGAAATACCGTAACATAACCAGTAAGGAAACTAGTTTTGGTATAGGACAGTTCGACCCAATGTTAACTCCCTACATGGAATATGTATATGAGTGCTTAGATAATCCCTATATTCCAACTATAATTTCACAAAAAAGTGCACGTATAGCTTGGACAGAAACGATAAACAACTACCGAGGCAAGAAAATACACACAAATCCAAGCCCAATGTTACTTGGATTTGCTACAGGAGCGGCTTGTAAGAACTTTGGGAAGATAAAATGGGCTAATTTCCTTGCCAACATACCAGTTCTTAAAAATATAGTTAATGCAGGTGTAGCAAAGAACAAACAAAGCTTTTTCGAGTACGATTTTCCTAATGGAAGTTTACGTTTAGTTACATTGGGTAGTATTAGTTCACAGAAAAGTGATAATTTTCCTTACATTGAGATTGAAGAGCCTGATGATGCGCCAAATGATGTAAGCGGGCAAGGAGATACTCTTGCTAACTTAAAGCAAAGACAAAAAACAGTTCCAACTACACTTAAAAAGTTAATTTTTGGAGGTACTCCAACAAATAAGGACTTCAGTAGGGTTGAAGCTGCAATTAAAGCAAGTAATCAAATGGTCTTTAAAGCAGAATGTCATCACTGTAAAGAGTTAATTGCAATGGATGGAAACGCCTTCAATAACATACAGTACAGTGACTACCAAGACCGTAAAATACATGATATTTATGGTAAATGTGACCCTGAAACTGCAATGTTCATTTGCCCAAACTGTCAAGTTGAATGGACTTTTGAGCAAAAGAACTTAAATATAATTGCAGGCAAGAAGTTTGGATTTACAGATCACACTGGAACATTTAGTAAAGGATGGCACGCTAAGAAACCTGAAATAACTGAAGCTTTTGGCTTCATATTTAGCGAGTTATTAAGTCCATTTCCTCCAAGTAACTTTGTAGAGTTAACAAAACTGAAAATACTTGCAGACTTAGACAAAGCACGTGGTAAAGAAGGTTTAATGAAGTCTTACTACAATAACAATCGTGGCGAACCTTACGCAAGTGGTTTCTCGGCGATGGAAGTAGAAGATATGGTTAAACTTCGTAGTAACTATCCGCAAGATGTAATTCCAATGGAAGGACTTGTACTTACAGCAGGGGTAGACGTACAACATAATAGGTTTGCTATTATTCTTCTTGCTTGGGGACGTAATGGTAATGTATACTTAATAACTTGGAAAGAGATTTTTGGTAATGTATTTAACCCGCAAGACCCTGTGTGGGATGAATTAACTAACTTTTGCTTATCAAATATTGAGCATGTAACTGGAAAAACATTACCTATTAGTGCAGTAAGTATAGACTCAGGTGATGGTAATACAGTTGAACTTGTTTACCGTTGGGTTAACCAAATGAACTTACGCCTTGAGTTTAATGGTAATGTACGCGCAACTAAAGGGGTAAAGGAACTTAAATTCAGTCATGATGACGTATATAAAGAACCTGCAATACCTGACCCAGTTTCATATAAACAAGTTAGGCGTTCTCTAGCTGAACGTATGGGTGTTACCTTGTATCAACTTGGAGCGCATAGAGCGCATGATGAAGTATTAAGAAGAATATCTCTTAATACAGTTGAAGAAGCTACTCATGATGTATTCTACTTCAACGAACAAAGTTATGGGGGTTTCGAGGAACAAATACTTTCTTGCAGAAAGTTAATTGACACGACTGGAAATACCCAGAAAGAAGTTTACCAGCTTGTAAGTGGTAAACGTAAGGAGGCTATGGATGGCTGTAAGAACGCCTTTCATGCTGCATACGCTATTGGAGTTAGAGAGTTTTCTAATGATCGTTGGAAAGCTATAGAAGATTATTTACTTAAGTAGGAACTATTATGTTACCGCAGGATTTTATAAAACAATTTGTTACCTGTTCACTTGTCCCCTATTGGAATGAGAATAAAGAACTTGCAATAGGGTATAATAATATTCTTAATGTAACAAGTGCAACTGTATGGCTAAAAGAACAAGCTGAAGCAGACTTAGATCAACGTATTAGACAAACTACAATGTTATTACGTGCTAAATTATCTGTAGGACATATGTTAACTTTTAACCAAACTACTGCACTTGTTAGTTTATTTCTTGATATTGGTTATGAAAATATTCGCAAGACAAAGTTTATCGCCTATCTTGAAGCTAAGAACTGGGTAATGGTTACTTCGTCTTTTATGTTATTTAATAAAAACAGGCTTAATACAGTTAGCGTTAAGAAAACCGCAAGACGTAAAGCTGAACAAGTGTTATTTAATACTAAGGATTAATTATGTTATCTTTTGCTGAAGCTTCTGCACAATTAGCTACAATTAATGCCGCAATAAGTGAATATTATGCTGGAACTCGTAGACGTTCTCTTATAGTTGGTGGGCACGAATTTAACCGGCAAGTAACTTATGCAGATATAAGTATCACAGCCTTACTGCAAGAACGTACTCGTTTGCAAGCTATAGTTGATGCTTACTCTCCACCAGCACAAGTGCTATTTAAAGGGAATACAAGTTTTCCTTTACAAGTTACAAAGAAACCTACAAGCAACCGATTTAATGGAGGGTATTAATGAACGGTAATATTATAGGAACTGATACTGATACAGGCATAGCGAATCAAGCTACAAGCGTGTACGGAGCAAGTTGGAACGCCTTACATACCCCTGCGTATGATTCTGCAAGTATGGATTTTAAAAACAGTCAGCGTGAAGCTTATGTAGCTGATGCAGACTTGCTTGCAATTAACGAATTATTACTAATTCAAAGCCGTAGTAGAAATGTAAGTAGAAATAATCCAATTGTAACTTCAGCAGAAGATAAATATGTTGCAAAATTAGGCTCAATTAAAGTTAACTTTAAAAATCCTGATGGTACAGAACATAAATTAATGCAGGAACTTTGGGATGAATTTGCAGATGACCCGAACTTAGATGGAAAAGGAAACTTATGTACTAATCAAGCTGTATGGAATCATGACCGCTTTCAAAGTGGAGAAGCTATCATACGAATGATTATTAAGCAAAAAGATAACTCTAATAGGATTCCTTTAAAGTTACAAAGCATAGAAAGTGAATATCTTGATGTTACCTACATGGGCTTCAGTGACCCTGAACTAAGCCAACTTCCTTTTGGAACTACCCGTTACGGTATTACTTTTGATGACTACAATAAACCAATTTTTTATAATTTCTGGTCAGACCGTCATTATGGTATTCGTAATGTAAATACAACTCCTTGGCAACACGTCAAAGTTCCAGCAGAAGATGTTTGTCACATTTTTGAACGTAGAAGAAGTAATCAATGGCGTGGAACTCCAGTTGTATCGTCACTTTTGTCCACAATATACGAGATAACTGATTTAACTGATGCAACTGTAGCAAAACAACTTGCAGCAGCAGCTATAAGTTGGATAGTTGAGCAACCTGATGGTTCACCTCTGAATGCACCTGGAAGTATACGAACCGCAGGCAATACAATGCCAACTGACCTAGAGCGAAAGTTATTTTTTGTAGCTAATGGCGGACAAGTACAATATACAAACCCTGGAGAGAAGTTTCAGTTAGTTCAAAGCTCAGATATTGGAAATAACTTAACAAGTTTACTAAAGCATCAGCTTCAAACCATAGCTGCGGGGTACGGTATACCTTATTATATGTTAACTGGGGATACAGAAGGTTTGAATTTCTCTTCAATCCAAGGTATTCTTCTGGAGTTTCGTAATCGCTTAGAATATATCCATCATTATATTAACTTGCCTGATGGGCTTGATCGTATAGTTAAACGATTCACCGCTATCGCTAATATAATGTACCCAGAAACAGTAACAGCAAAACCTAGTTACCAGTTTCCTAAAAATTACGGTGTTGATATGCTTAAGGATTATCAAGGTAATGTTCTTGGTATGCAAAGCGGGCAAACTACACTTAAACGTGTTATGGATGAAAACCATCTAACTGAAGAAGAAGTACTACAAGATCAAGCACTAAAAGAGAAGTTAGGGCTTGTAGGGTTAACTGACTTGCCTACTAGTGCGAACATGACTCAAAATAACAACACACCTCAAAGAGATACTACAAGTAATTAATTACAAAGAAGTATTGACATTGAGAAAAATAAAGCTTATACTTTCCAATAGGGTGAGAGAACCTTAACTTATAAAATAAGGTAACAAAAACAATGGATTACAGGTTAATACTAGCTAGGTGTTTAAATGAACCTTTGAATATTGAGTATTCAAAACTAGATGTACTCACCAACGAAGTTTTTATCAAGATGATGGTTAACTCAGAGTTAATCGACCGTTCTCAACCTACGCCTGAAAGTAAAGTATCATCTGATTTGCATATTCCAGACAATACAGTTGTAATTCCTGTACATGGAAGCCTTGTTAATAAGAACGGTGCAGGAAGTTCTGGTATATCTAGTTATTCAAGCATTAGACGTCAAATCATAAGTGCAATAGATGAAGGCGCAAAGAATATTGTGTTTGATATTGCTTCTGGCGGTGGTGAAAGTGCAGGTAACTTTGCTTTAACTGATTTAATCCACAGTTTGCCTTCAAAATACGGCATCACAACTTATGGTTTTACTGATTCTACTGCTGCAAGTGCGGCTTATGCAATCTTATCAGCTACACAAAATACATACGCAGTTGATACTGCCACAGTAGGCAGTATTGGAACTATAATGTCCCTAGTAGACGTTACTGAAGCTGACAAGAAAGCAGGAGTTTCTTACAAGATACTTCGTAGTAAGGACAACAAAGCTACATATAATCCGCATGAGAAAATATCTGCTAAAGTTATTTCTGATGCAACTACACTGTTAAAAGTGTGGGATGATAAATTTAACAATATTGTTAACAAGTACAGACCTATGTTAAGTTTGGAAACAATTACCTCTTTAGATGGTAAAACTGTTCCCGCACTTGAAGGGCAGAAAATTGGACTTGTAGATAATATTGTTAGTTCGATTGAAGATGTATTTGCAGTTATTAACTCTGGAAGTGCATCGACAAAAGCAACAAAAATCGTAGATGCTATGTCTACAATATCTTCCATCACAACTATAGGTACAAATATGGCATTATCATTAGAGGAAGCCTTAAATAAAGTTGTAGACTTGCAATCCAAGTTAGACAGCGAAGTAGCTTCTAAGCAATTAGATATTAAACAGGCCGTTGCCGAGGATAGAACTCGCGGTTTGAAGATATTTGAAGCTAGAAGTGCTTTTGGAGTTTCAGAAAAGATGGCTCTTAACGCATACGCTAAAGGTTACTCTTTAGATATGGTTACAGAAATGTTTACTGAAATTAAAGCTAACCAAGACGCATCTACAGTAGTTAACACAACTAGTCCATCTCCAACTGGAGGTGTCGGAAGTGCTGACCAAATTTCAATCGCAAACATTTATGCTTTAGGAGCAAGCCAAGCTAAGACAGAAGATCGTGTAGCTGGTGGAGCTTTAAGCATGGACGATATACTCAAAGCAATGGGTGATATTGGCGCAGAACAACTTGGAGGTAACTAATGGGACAGATTATTAACAGTACAACAACTGTAGGTAATACTATCTATGTAAACCCTAATGCTGGCCCTACAGGTTTATCTCCTTTAGGTGGCGCACAACGGTTTCCAGATAAACGCTACAGTTGGTTTAAACGCGACAACGCAACTTCAGATTATAAAACAAGACGTATTGTTCTTGCTGCTGGACAAGTATTGAAACGCGGAACTTGGCTACAATCAACTCCACAAGGTACTATGATTGCTCATGGTGCATTTTTACAAAACTCAACTGTTTTGTTAAGTGGTACTGGTATGTCTGCTGGAGATACTTTAAAAATTGGCAACATTACTTACACTGCTGCCCAATCTTTAACTCCACTTCAAGTTGCTCAAGCATGGCGAGCTTACAGTGTTAACAATACTGAAGGGTATCCTGCTTCAAGTGCAGCTCAAAATACTGCCAGTTTAGCAGCTTTAGCACCTACTTTAGGTTCTTTTAGTGCATGGGTTCCTGGATGGAACTATACTATTGACGAAAACTCAATACAGCAATATGCTCTAGGTACTCCTACAACAGGTACAGCAGGTTTAGCGGCCAATACTGTAGTTGGTATTGCCTTAATTGCCCAAAGTTCGAGTTATATATCTGCTGTAGGTGCTTTTGCTAACGCAGTATATACTGCTGCAAGTACAAGTACACTAACTGTTAATACTTTCTACGATAGTATTCCGGGTCAAGCAACTATTCAAGCAACTGGTTCTTTAACTTCTACACAAACCGCAGTTATTGGTGGTATTACCTTTACTGCTGCTGTAGGCGGTGCAACTGCTGCACAAGTGTTATCAGCTATTTCCTTGATTCCCTCTGGAGCATTATCAACTGCCTCAACTTTAACCAATGGTTTAGTTACTGTTACTGCAAGTACAGGTGCAGTTACCTTAAATGCAACTAGCGCTTCTTTGGGTACTTTAACTGGTACAAATGCTGGTTGGACTTTCCAAATTGGTTTTGGTAGTTCTGTACTTACAGCTATCTCTACTCCAGTTAATAGTACAAATGGTATTTTGTCTGCTTCAGGTAATTTAACTTTTAACGTAGGTCAATCTAACACTGTTGCTACGGTTGCAGGTTTATTACTTATGGATACTAACGCTAGTACAGGTGCAGTTACTACTCAAATGTTTATTGATGGCGACTTCTGGGCTGAAGGTATACAGTGGGATAATCACCCATTACCTTCAACTGTAAACGTACCAATCCCAGGTGGTGCAGGTTATACAGGGCAAAACAACGGTTATGACTATGTAGTCAATGGTGATGGTACTGTAACTGCATGTACTCCTTACTGGACTGGCGTTAACACTTTATTAGATGCACAGAAATTTCTTGAGAACACCGCAGGTAATACTTTCTTTACTTTGGGTTCTTGGCAATCGAAAGCTGGCGAAATCGAACCTTAATATTAACTTAAATAGGACTTATACTTATGTCAAATCCAACACCTATAACTGGGGTTAATATTTTACCAGGCCCTTCTGGCAATTCCTTTCAAACTCCTTATGGCCCACAGAAGCGAATTGAAGGCTATATTAAAGGTACGCAACAACGTAGACCTTTAGCTTTCAAACCTTTCTTCAGTGATGTTAATACAACTTGGGGCGATACAGTTAACATAGATATCGAAGCCAACAAACGTAACTTAATGGGTCAATACGTTGACCCTGATGTTGATGTATACCGTGTGCAATTACCTACAATGGGTACAAAAGAGTTTGCATTTGGCTATTCTAAAGAAGCAGTTGGTTCTCCTAACTACAGTGAAATTTCACAACGTATGTTAGCTGAACAACCAGGAGCAGTTACTTTAGACTCTGCACGTTTCTCACGTGCTATTGCTGAAAATATGCAAACTCAGTTTTCATTAGCTTATGAGCGATTTGAAAACTTGTATGAGTTAGCTCGGGCAAATATCTTATTGTACGGTACTTGGAGTACAACTGCACAAGGTGCTAATACAGGGCAACATCGTGCAGTTAACTGGTCTATTGATCGTGATGTTTTAGTTAACGGAAGTGCAAATAACCAAACTGCACGGGATGCTAATTATGACTCTGTAATTGGTAAAAACGGTGATCGTATTCCTCAAGTGGATTTAACTACACTTTGGGCAAATACAACTAGTGCGGTTGGTGGTGGTGCAAGTTGGGATGGTTATGATAACACTTCAGGCACTCCTTCAGCTATTAGTGGAGCTAACATTAAATCTGTAGTTTCTCCAGTTGCACAGTTAAATCGTATGTTAGAAATTGCTGCGTTTCGTGCTGGTACTGAAGCAATCTTTATGTCTGACGATGCCTATGCTTGGTTAGTTAAAGATGTAAATACTAACTTTTCAACTGCGGCAAACGCTTTGTACACAACTGTAAATGATCGCAGAATTGAGCTTGACATTATGCCTTATGTTAAACAAATTGAAGGTCTAGTATTTAGACGTATGTGGAACGCTGATGGCGTACCTAATGTGCCTATCTATACTTACAATGGACAATACCACGACCGTATGACTGGACTTAAAGCGTCTTTCATGCCTAATGGTTATGTGTTACTTGTACCTCCTTCAAGTTACGGTTCAATTCGTTACGGTAAAATTCACCATATTAAAGCTCGATGGGCTGCACAACAGTTCTGGGTTAACATGTGGATGAACCAACGTACTGGTATTGAGCAATACGAGATTCATACTAACTTTGTGGTTTACCACACTGACCCAAACAGTATTATTGCTTGGAAAGTATGTAGTACAGCTCCAACTACTATCTTCTATTAATAGTAGCTGGTAAGTTAAATATTCCCCGATGTAAAAGTCGGGGAGTTTAAGGAGAGTATGAGTAATTTTAAAATTGATACTTCAGAGTTAGAAACATTAGCTTCTTGGTTTGCAAGAGATACTAATGCAGCTAAGTATGCTCCAGATATTATAAGTTCAATTTCAAAATTTCAAAATACACTTGAAAGCAGAGTTGCAGACGTATTCACTGCTAAAGTTAAACTTAGTTCAGTTAAAATAGGTGGAAACTCAGTTATAGGTGGGAAGGGTATTAACTCTTTAAACTTTACACTTGAGTATAAGAATAAGCCTCTTAGGTTAGATCAGTTTAAGTTTAATACAGTTACTAGTAGTGCGCTTTCCACAGCACCTCTTAGGATACCTTCTGCTGACCCGTTAGGTTTTGTAAAGTGGACACAAGGACATTACAGTAAACAAGTTAATGTTGAAGTTGTACGCGGACGTGTAAATAATGGAAAGTATAAAAACCAAAGTCAACCTGCTTTTAGGGTTAAAAATGGTAATAGTATCCGCTTAAGAGCTAGGAAAACTGAAAATACATGGAATACTTACCCAACTAAAGGTACTTTAGGAGATAGAGCTAACACTACACTTGCTCTTTTTGGGCCTCCCCTCGCTATACAAGCAAACACAGTATTTGATAAAGATAAAACGGTAATAAAAGCATGGGCTAAAATGCAAGATGAAATTGCAACCACACTAACTAAAAGTTACTTAACATGAGTTTTTTTGAATCTGATACAGAAATACAAAAAGATTTACAAACTATAGGAGTTGAGATAGATTTCTCTACTTACAGTATAGATTTCTATTGTGTAGATGCTTATTTTCCATTTAATTCAATTAAAGCTATTCCTGGTTTCAGTACAGTACGTCTGCAAGATGTAAGTTCTTTTCGCTCTGTAATAGAAGAACAAGATTTTAACTTCTATGCAAGTATGCGAGATATAATTACCCATAAGTTAGCTGCTGATCTAATGTTCCGTATGACAGATACTATTAATAATTATTACTTCTTAATTATGCAGAAACCTGTACCTTCGATGGATGGTTGGGCAAGAATAGCTTGCAATTTAGTTAAAATTGAGGTATTATTATGATAGATACTGATGGACTTATTCAACTTATTATTAATGGAACTTCTCTAACTGCAAATCAAGTAGTTAGGGCAAAGGAAACAGAAGATAACCTACAAAATCAAGCCGAGATACCAATGGTTTATGTTGGGTTTGCTACAATAGATTCTATCTATCCTGAAAAACCTCTAGCTACTAGTATGTTTAATGTGCATGGAGAAGATTTAACCCAAAGTTTTGACATAACAATGGTTTGTAAGGAAACTGCTCTTGTAAATCTTTGGACTTCTGTTTACAGCAGTTTAATTGGACAAAATCCAAGTGCAGATGAACGTCCACGTACAGGATTAACTTATGTACAAGGCGGAAAAGTAGCTATAACTAATGGGAAGATATGGCACATGGATAGGTGGAGAATAGGATTTCCAACTTTATTTTGTAAATTTTAACTGGAGAACATAATGGCGATTGTAGTTATAGAAAATAACATAGCTACTGTTTATGATAGAGCTTCTGAGGCAGAAGCTCTTGATTTAACAGATAGTGAATTTGTAGTTGAGCCAATTAGCGAAGTAGAACTTCCTAATGAAGCTATTATAGGAGACTAATATGCCACAGCCTTTTACTAAGTTTCATGAAAAGAATCAGATTGTTTACTTTGGACAACAAGCAGTTTTAGGTGTTCCTGTTACAGATGCTTCTTTTGCTGAGATAGCTATTGCAGGTACACTTGCAGGAACTACAGGAAATACTTACGTGTTAACTTTTGGGACTACTAATACTGTAGTTGCCACTTGTACGTTAACAGGGACTAATTTACCTGTAATAACGGCTGCAAATATTATCACAGCTTTAACGCAGTATATTTTAACAGGGGTAACTAACTATGTAGCAGGCATTGTTATCTCTGCTACTGGAACTGGAGCTTCCAAGTACCAATTCACATCTTTATCTACAAGCTCCAATGTATTAGGTATTCGTGATTTGACTGGTGCAGCAATCTCTACTACCCAAGCAGGATTAGTTGTTGCTACAGGTGTTGCTACAGGTATGACTTTATCAGGCTATACTTCAGGAGCTTTAACTCCAAATGGTTCTCTTGCGCTTACAAGCATTGAAGGTTCTCCAACTAGAGATACACAAGCAATTACGTATATCGCTGGTGCTTTAGAAAGACGAGAGTACACTTTCCAAAAAGACGTATATATTGAACTAACCTGTGAAACTCCAATGCAAGTAATTGGGGCAAATACAATTACCAGCATTGCAACGGCTTTAACAAGTACTCATGGTATTGGTACTAGTACAGCTTTAGGTACTTTTGGTATCTTTGAAGCTTGTGGTGGCTACATAACTATCTACACAAGTGCTGTTGGTTCTATTTATCCTAATGGTTTTATCCAAGTAGATAATACGCAACAAAGTACAACTTATTTAACAGGGGATTATCATATTTCTTCTGTAGATGATACTACTTATGATAAACTTTGGAAGTTTTATGACTTACAAGGTATGTTTGATGTAAGTGCAAGCATAGGGGATATGCCTAGCTTTAAGTTTGACTTTAAAGGAAACGTAAGCAATCCTATTAATACTAAAGTACCTGCAATGACTCCTAACTGGGGACAGCAATACTTGAGTGTTGCTCCACCGATTCTTCCTGCAACTTTGAATTTAGCACAATTAGTACCTTTAGCTGACACTTATAACGCAGCTACGCTGTTTGCGGCTGTAACTTATACTTTACCTACAGATGCTTCTGGCTCCTCTGGAGCTAGTAATATGCTTACAATTACTCTAAATAGTGGTACTCATGGAGTTACTCCAGGCGATATCCGTATGGTTGCTATTGGTGTGGCGGGTTCTGGTGCAGTTGCAGAAGCAGGTGTAAATGCTAGCATTTACAATAATACTTTTGTAGCTACAGCTATTAGTACAACTGCTTTAGTTGTTAGCTTACCAAGTATACCTTCAGCTATACCAACTACAGCTAGTGTTGCCGTAGGTGCTACAGCAGCAATTCCATTTAACTTTGGTACATTATCAGCTCCTAATTTCTTGGGCTTTGACTACACTAGATACTTAACTGGAAATTTAATTGGTTTTTCTAAGAAAGCAACTCCAGGTGATGTTACAATTTCAGTATTGCAAGATCAAGCTGGTACAACTAACTGGGATCCAGATCGTTCAGTAACTAACTTCTACGGAGCGCAAATTCGCTGGGGAACTGGAAACAACAATTATATTACTTTAATGTGGAACGCATTGCAAGTTTCTAATGTTAAAAAAGCAACTATTGGAGAGTTTTCTGCTAGAGAAGTTACACTACGTAACACAGGTAAAAGTTTTATTATTTATTCTTAACACTTATGGGCTGGAAACGGCCCATTTCTTTAACGCCACTCGAGGACAAGACTATGGCAACTTTACTACAAATTAAAAGCCAAAAAGCATTTACTGAAACAAATATCACAGTTCCTAATGTTAAAACTCCTTTAACTTTAGGTTGTAAATTATATTCAAATACAGAATTAACTAAACTTCGTATTGATTATTTTGCGCTTCATGAAGATGATAAGCAAAATCGTTTACAGGCACAGTTAGATAATTTATTTGAAACTGGAGATAAAACTTCAGACCAATTCTATACAGAAAAAGCTAGTTTAACTAAAGCTTTAGCTGAGTGCGTACTAGAGAAAGAAAAACGAGTTGCTTCTTGGTACAAACAACAAGTTACACATTTATTAAATGCAACTGTTCAGTATACAGACGATGATGGCAAGATAATTGACATTACTGTAGCTGATACTAGAACGGCACAACCTGTTGAATCCCTTTGGGCAGATTCGGAGGAATGTCTAGTCGTCCTCCTAGGCTTATACTTCGACTTTCCTGGTCTTGGGGATTCACTTATTAATACAATAAGTGAACAAGTATTTCGTTTAAGTAAAGAAACAAGCCCAACTGCCAAAACAAAAAACTAATAGAAGCTGGTGAAACTCTAGGAAAGGCTATCGTTTTAGTTGCTGGTACAGAAGAAACGAGAGAAAAACGTAAAGTTGAGGATGAATACTTTACAGCCTTTCCTCACTTAGCTAATGGTAGAGATAAGATACAAAAGCAGGAAGAAGATACAACTTTTGTTATTCACCTTTGGGAAGAGCATGTTGAAATTTACTCTATGTTTGACTTACTGCGCGATTATATAGTTGATTATAGATTGGATACACTCTTACTAGTTGAACTTGTAAAAGAAAAACAATTATCTTTAACACAGACTTTAAACGATATACCCTACATACTTACAGGCTATTTTAATATAGTATACCCAAAAGCTACTGGAGGCAGTAATGGCTAACAAGAATTTAGTTATTAAAATTGATGTTGATGGTAACGGAGTTACTTCAGCCTTCAAAGTAATGCAAGAAGAAGCGGGTAAAGTTAAAAAAGCAGTAGAAACAATAGGTTCAACTCAAGCTATAGAACTATTAAAGAAAAGCATTAATTCTATAGCTCCTGCCTTACAACAACAAAATAAATACTTACAAGAATTTCAAGCTAAACTTGACAAGTTAAATGCAAGTACTATGCCTGAAATTCTTAAACCTTCTTCAGCCGCTAGAAGTGCATCAGCTTATGATAAGAAGTTATCCCCTTTACTAGGACAAATTCAAGAAGCTATTGCACAACTAAATCTTTTAGATAGAAAACTTGCTAACACTATAGGGCTTAAGTTAGGTAAAGATTTTACAGGTGGAGCTAATCTTAAGCAAACTTTAATTACACAAAATGCTGGGAGTGCTTCTGGAGAACAAGCAGATGCTTGGATAGCTGCTGCTAAGAAACAGCAAGAAGACCGTTTGAAAGAGATAAGTCTTTTAAACAGAACTTTAGGTAATGCTGAAACTAAAGGCTTAGAAGAATGGAATAAGCAAAGTGTCCTTAGAGATGAAAATTTTGCTAAAAACTTACAAAAGTTTGAAGCAGAACAAATAGCTAAACGCGCTAAACAACAACAAGAACTTGCAGCTTTTCACCAGCAAGCAAACGCTAATATAGTTGCAACTGGCATAGACCCAGCAGGATTACAACATCGACAAAGACAGTCTGATATTGAGGAAGCTTTTAGGCGTGCAGATGAACGTAATGCTCAAGTTGAACGTAGGCTTCAAGCTCAATCAGAAGCTAGACAAAATCGTATAATTTCTGCAAGAACTGCTCTACAAGGTACAGGACAAGATACACAACAAATTCAACTTGAAGTTGCAAGGGACAATGCAATTCGTATTGATGGAGAGCGTAGTTATCGTGCAAGACGCGCAGAATATGCCCTACAGTCCTTCAATGCTGAGCGAAGATTAGAAGAACAACTTGCATCTATACGCACTCAAGCTGCAAGTGGAACTTTACGCGCACCACAAGCTACAACACAAAGAAATGCCGCAATGGCTTCTTATAGAGAAGCACTTGGAAATCTTCCAGATTTAAATGAACCAATACGTCAACATCAAAGTTTATTCTTACGTGTAGGTGCGTTAACGGCTGCCTACCGTATATTAAATACAGCTATTAGCACAGTTACTTCGGGTATCACGAGTATACCTAAAGTTGGTATTGAGCTTGATGCAGCTAGAGCAAGTTTAGAAGCTACTATGGGAAGTGTAGCTGGAGCTGAAAGTGCTTTAAAAGCTTTAAATGCCGAAGCTAATAGAACTGGCATTAACATAAGTACCCTCAGACAAAACTTTGCAGGTTTTCAAGCCTCTACAAGTTTAGCTGGAGCTTCACTTGAGTCAACTTGGGGTATGTTTACTAACTTAAATACAGTTATAACAGGATTACATCTTACAGCCGATAAAGCTAATGGTGTTTTCTTAGCTATGGCACAGATATTTAACAAAGGCCGTGTTCAAAGTGAGGAGTTAGTTAAACAATTAGGTAACTTATTACCAGGTGCGTTTGCAAGTTTTGCTGCAAGTATGGATATACTTCCTTCTGAGCTATCCAGACGTATGAAAGCTGGTATGGTAATGGCAAATGATGTAGGTAAAAATGGTAAAACCGTTATGGAAAATTTCATACAGTTTTACACTACTAAATTTGCTCCTGCGTTTGCGGTAGCTTCTCAAGGTGTAAATGCTAACTTTGAACGTATGGATACAAGCTTTACGCATTTAGGCGAAGCTATTTATGCAAGGATGCAACCTAGTTTACTTTCTGTAATTAAAACTATAACTTCTGTTACTGATTCTATCACGGGGTTAGTTAATGGAACAAACCAAATGAGTGATGCGATGTCGGCTACACTTGCGGCTGCTTCTGTTGTCGCAACTACAGGTTTGGTTGGATTAGCTTTACAAATAGGTTCTACTACAGTTGTTGCTAAAGGGTTACAAGTCGTACTTAGTTCTTTTAGTCCCTTAGCAGCAGGTATAACTTTGGTAGCTACTGCATTTGGTCTTATAGCTACTAAAGCTATGGAAGCTAGTAAAAATGTAAGTGCAGTTGGAGCTGCATATGAAGCGCAAAAAGCAGCCGAAGATAAGATACGTGCTGAAGCAGAAGCTAGGAAGACTCCTACAACTTTAGACGTTGCTTTGGAGAACGACCCTGCATACGCAACTTACAACAAGCAACTAAACGACCTTAAAAAACAACGAAACAACTCTACAGAAAAAGTTAAAAGTTATTCTCAAAGTAATCCTTTACTTGAGTCTGCTAAATTACTTCCTGAATTTTTACTAAATAGAGCTGAGAATGTATCAAATAAATTTGGAGAACCTGCTGCCAACTTTATTACAGGAATTGGTAATTTAACTATACCTTCCATGAAACAAAAGCATCTAAAAGAACTTGCTGATAATGATAAAGACTTAGAAGTTAAAATAACAGCCGACCGTGATAAAGCGGCAAAGAGAGTTGCAGAAGAATTTGCAGAAACTGAAAAAGAACGTAAAAAAACTTTAGATACGCAACAACAAGCTGCTTTAGATGAAGCAAACTTAATCTTAAAAAAGACAGAAGTATTAGAAGCTCCTCCTAAAAGTGCTGAAGAAGCTAGACTAAAAGCTATTGCAAAATATGCTAAAGATTGGAAAGATGAACTTAAAGCGGCTAAAGAAAAAGTAGCTTTACATAAGGAATTTGAAGCACGTAAAGCTAAGGCTACGGCAGAAGGGATTCCTTTTGGAGAAAAATGGAATGAACTTCCTGAAACACACCAAGCTAATCTACAAACAATAGCTAATATTGAGCAAGGTAGACAACCTTTTATTGATTCTAAAGTTAAGGAAGTTACAGATAGTCTTGCTTCTAAAGCTAAAATAGCTACTTCTCAAGAAGCCCGAGTTGACTTTAAAGAGAATGAGCGTGATATAAGAAGTTTAGGTAAAACTACAAAAGAACAATTAAGTTCTCTTGATACCTTGTACAAAGATAACAAATTAAGTATTTACACTTATTATGCCGATACTTTAAACATTCAACTGCAAGCACTTGACAAGAAGAAAGCTTTGTATGAGCAAGAACGTCAAGTTGCATTTAAAGCAAATAATGATGTTAAAGCTGCGGACTTGCTAGGAAGAATATCTGATATTGAAGCTGAAAAAGAAACAGCTAAAGAAAATATTATCCAGAAGAAAACAGCAGACCTTGACGCTTACAACCAACAATTACAGCAAGTATTAGCTGAGGAGCAAAAACTTAAAGGTAACTTGGTAGAAAGTGCATTAACTACTTACAAAGAAGCTCATAAAGATTTCTTGGAAAAAGCACAGTTAACTGCAAACTACCAAGGTAATGACCCTGAAATGTTAAAAGCTAAAGCTCAAGCATTAGCTGGAATAGGTGCAGTTAAAACTGGGGAAACTCATGCAGGATATAATGCAAGTTTATCTGAAATTGAGAAAAGTTCTAACTTGATAATGAAACAACACACTGAACGTAGACAAACTATTGATTCAATGCGTGAAAGTGGAGCTTATTCTCCTATGTTTGCTCAAATGCAGTTAATGAAAGAGAACAAACAAGTAATAGAAGATTATACCAGAGAACTCGAGAAAGCACAAGAAGAACAAGATAAACTTATAGCAAAAGGTGAAAAGCCAGCTGAGCAAGATCAACTTAGGATGCAGACACTTAAGAGCCAACTTACCATGCTTAAAAAGGAATCTCAAAGCATGTCTGATACCATCGTAAATAATATGGGGAAAGCCTTTGATTCTTCGTTTGCCAACTTGATTACTGGGGCCAGTGGTGGTAGAATGGCGTTTAGACAATTTGCAATCTCAGTTGAACAAGACCTTGCTAATATTGCAGCAGCAGAAATACGAAGTGCAATATTTAACTCTTTAGGGTTAACTTCTGCAACTGGAGTTGGTGGCGGAGGATTACTTAAAATGTTAGGAGGTGCTTTTACCTCTGTACTTGGTGGTGTTATGGGAAGTGGTTTAGGTATGTCTGGAAGTGCATCTCAAAATGCAGCTTTATCTAAAAGTATACTAGCAACTAAAACGACAGGCACTATGTTTGCTAACGGAGGTATGTTGAAAAGTTCTGACTTATCCCAATACTCAGGTTCACTTGTCAGTTCCCCAACACTTTTTAAATTTGCCAATGGAAGTAATACTGGTTTAATGGGGGAAGCTGGAGCAGAGTTTATTCTACCTGCTGCTAAGATGGCAAATGGTAAAATGGGTGTTCGTGCCGTAGGCGGAAATACTGGAAGTAATGTTGCAATTAAAAATATTAACATTACAGTACAGCAAGCAGCTAATGCAACTCCAGCTCAGCAAGGCGAAGTTATAGCAACACACATGCGTAAGCATTTAGTTACCTTAATACAGCAGCAAACAGCTAATAATTTACGAAGTGGTAATTTACTTAATCCAACTCAAATGCAAGTAGGTTTATAATGACGGTAACAGTATACTCTCTTGATGCTACAGTTACAAGTATAATTCCAACTGGAGTTACTGTAGTACCTAAGAATCTTTCTCAATGGATAAGTATAGACCAAGGTTCTGCCAGTAACCCAACTGAACGTACTATAATATCTCAATATGGGGATGGTTACAAGCAAATAGCGGAAGATGGGGTTAATGCTAGAATATCTAAGTGGGATTTAGTGTTTGTACCTTTACAAGATGGGGTACCTGTAGGTACACAATATAAAACAGATATGTTTAATTTTATTGCTGCTGTAGGAACTAATATCTGGTTCTATTGGACTCCTTTAGGAGAAACAACTCCTAAGAAATGGCTACGAGTTAAAGATACATTCAAACCTACCCCTTTAAATGCAAGTACGTGGCAAGTAGCCTTCAGTGTTGAACAATACTTTGGAAATTAACTTATGAGTACCATTCCTTATACACCTAAATTACGCGGTGGAGTAGATAAAACTGGATTAACTTCAGATGAAATTGATGCTAATTTTGCTGGTTCTGCTAGTGTAGCTAATCAAGCTGCTGCTCTAGCTGACCAAGCAAGTATAGATTCTACTACGGCCCTTTCTACAGCTAATTCAGCATTAACCTCTGCTTCTTCAGCAAGTACAAATGCAAGCAGTGCTGTAACCGCTGCTTCAACTGCTCTAAGCAATTCAACGACAGCTATAAATACTGCCAATACTGCTAAGAATACTGCTGATACAGCAAACACAAATGCTGCAAATGCAGTTACAACTGCTAACTCAGCTAACACCTCTGCAAATACAGCAGTTACAACTGCTAACAACGCAAGTACAAAGGCAGATACAGCTACAAGTGTTGCAAATACCTCTAATACTAATGCAAATAATGCTGTAAATACTGCTAATACAGCTAGTACAAATGCTACAACTGCGTTAGCGCAGTCTAACAATGCCATAGATATAGTTAATTCCAGTACCTTAGTTAATGCTATTGTGAAAGATTCTAACAATAATGTAGCCATGAGTAATGTAAATTTAGGTGTAACCACAATTACTTCAGTCGCAGGCACAACAATATTAACAGCATCATCGACACATTATCAACGCATTACAGGAAATTTAGCCCAAACAATTAAGTTGCCAGGCCAAACAACAATTCCAGTTGGCACTGCTTTTATTATTGATAATGACTCTACTGGTAGTGTAAGCATTGTTGATAGTGCAAGTAATGTGCTGGGCGTAGCATCCGCAGGTAGTCTTGTGTTTGTTTATTCAACATCAAACGCAGCAGAAAATGGCAACTGGTCAATTTATAATTATTTGCCAAACCAAACATTTGTTAAAGATGGTATTTTGCGAGTTATTAATGGCGAGGCAGCGTGGGATTCTACGGCTTTACCCTCAAAATTAAACGGACTAGCAGGTAAAAATTTATTTAACATCAATGACACTAACTGTGTTGTTGGTAGTTATGTTAATTGGACAGCCGGAGTATTGACAATAAATGGATCTTACAATACTACGGGGTTTATCCCTGTAATGGCAGGCACAACCTATACTTTATCTTTTAAAAATCAAATTGCATGGTACACATCATCAGGTACTTATATATCTGGTGATAGTAGTGCAACAGCACAACAAACAGCTCCAGCAGGTGCAGCTTATTTAAGATGTTCAGTTAATGTTGCTTATTGGACGTATTTTCAAGTCGAAATGGGATCGTCTGCAACATTATTTGAAACTTATGGCTCTTATTTAGATAAAGCATGGATTAAAGAGGCTTATCTTCCTCTAAGTAAAACAGCATTTGGGGATAGCGGTAAAAACAAATTTAATTTAGCGACAGTTACAGCAGGTTATATTGATAGCACAGGCGTGTATTTTCCAAGCAGTACTTACAGTTTTTCTGTACCTATTCCTATTTTGGCGAGTACGGCTTATATAGCAAATCAAAACATGCGCTATATAGCATTTTATGATGTTAACAAAGTGTATATTTCGGGAACAATAAATGTAACAAGTATTACAACACCCTCTAACGCAGCTTATACGGTAGTGTCTGTTGCAACTGCGGGACTATCTATATTTCAACTTGAAATAGGAGCAATTCCAACCACGTATGCTTCATTTTATTATGGTATAGCTGCATCGGCTTTATTAAATTACACGCCGCCATCCGTGGGCACGGTTAGTACATCCTCGCTTATTGATAAAGCTGTAACTCCTACTAAAGCAAGCTTCTTTGGGGCAAGTAAAAATTTATTTGACTATACAAAAGTTACCAGCGGGTTCTATGTTAGCAATACTGGCAGCGTAAATGCTAATGCAACTTATGGATATTCAGATTTTATCCCTGTGGTTGCGGGGAGCTCTTATATAATATCAAGCAATCAAATTAGATTTAGTTGTTACTATGCGGCTGATAAAACAACAGTAATTTCGGGAGGTATTTCATCTAATACATTGGCTCCATTTAAAGTTCCAGCAGGAGCGGCCTACGTTATTATATCGGTTAACGCTTCTGTGTTGTCGATAACTCAGTTAGAGCTAGGCACAGTTGCTACTAGCTATGCAAGTTATCAGCCAAGCTTTGATCCTCAGTACTTGTACTCTGGCCGGGGACAGACAGTTGATGATATTATCATCCCATCAAATATATATTGTTTAGTTGGAGCCTCTACTGTAGGCACTATTGAGCAGAGTAACATTTACTTTGCATCAGTATGCCGCGGTTATATTGACGATAAATTATTATTAACAACATCGACTTACGGTAAAAACTATAAAGAGTGCTGGCGAATTGAGGCGGGTAATACTTCTGATGCTAGATATAACATAACTAGCGGATCTTTTGCGCTAAATATACAAGCACAAAACAGACAGTTAAATCCGTTAGTTAATGCTACAACAACGATTAATCTAGTTAGTAAAGCATCAACAACAGCAGTTAGATTGTTAGCGTTTGGTGACTCTATGACACGTGACGGAGCTTATGTTAATCAAGTATTAACTAAGTTGCCTAATATTATTACTCAAGGGATAAGACATTATTCGCCAGATTACTCTGTTAACTTGAACCGCGAAGGTCGAGGCGGTTGGACACTCAGTAATTATATAAACAACTATATGAGGGCGGACGGATCAGACTCCCCTTTTATGTTCCCATCCGCGTTAGCTAGTAATGTGTACCTAGGCAATACACAATTCTGGAAGCATGTTGTTAATGCGGACGGGCCATCATCTAATGACGATTTTGCTGGGTTTGAAAAGATAGCAATGGGCTGGACAGGCTCTAGTTATATCTATGATACAAACGGTTATCCTATATCTCCAGCAACTGGAAGTATTGTTTATGACCCAACATTAACTACAGGAACTAATTTTCAAAGGTGGACGGGTTCGGCATGGGTAACAGACTCTACTCAATCTTATGGCTGGTCTTTTAACTTTGCAAAGTATTTAGTCCGTTATTCTATGGCCTTCCCTGATGGTAATCCTACTCATTTTAGTATTTTGATGGGGGCTAATGATGTAGGTAGTGGCTTTGCAAGCAATGGGGATTTTGCAACTTTTGTATCTAATCTTGAAACTATAATAACTAGCGTGGCAAGCGCTGTTGTGGGCATTAAATTTATCATTAACTTATGCCCAGTTGGAGCTGCACAAGATGGTTGGGCAGGCACAACAACACAAAATTCAGAGCAGTACAGACAAAATATTCAAAAACTAGCTAGATATCTGATTACAACGTATGACAACAGCACATCTCTAGCGCGTAATATTTATATAAGTGATATGCAGGCTTTCTTAGACCCCGTTAATGGGTTTGATTATGTTTCAGTCCCTGCTAATATTTATATGGGTACAAACATAAGCAGAGTTAATAACACAGTCCATCCCAATGTTACTTGCGGGTATTTACAAATGGGTGATGCGCTGGCTGCTGTTGTACAGGCCACCAGATAATGTTTGGATTTACTTCTCTTTCTCAAGCACCTTTTTCAAGTACATGGAAAGGTGCTTATAGCTATACTAAAGTATTTTTAATTACCTTACAGATATAATTCTTAGAACAATATCGGGAGTATAAGATATGGCCCCTAATTTACATACACAAGGAAATAGGTTAAACCCAGACTCTTATGTGGAGTTACTTATTTTAGATGCAAGTATGCTTAACAGTAAAATGCCTTCTGGTACAGACTATAATACATTTAACCAAAACTCAGACAATAAATACTATCTAACAAATTCACCTCCCGAGAATGGAAGCAGCGGTATTATGTTTAATGGTAAACTATACTTGTCCTTTCCTTACGAATTAGGCAATATCGACACCCACGGAGATGGAACTGCAAATAGTAAACCTACTCTAAGTGTAAGTAATACTAATCAATTCTTTTTAGCCGCTGTAATAAGCTTAGGAGACCTTGTAGGAGTTCAAGTTACAAGAATACGTACCTTTTACACTTATTGTGATAATGGAGATACTCCTGACACTACACAAATATATCCCCTTGAAACTTGGGTAATAACACGCAAAGAAGCTCAAACTAAAAGTGCAATTCAATGGACTTTAAGTTCTTTCTTAGACCGTCCAGGACTTAAGCTTCCACGCTTACAAATATTTACAGATTCAGTTGCAGGTCATGTAGGATTCCCAGGCGTAAGTAGGATTTTGATGTGATAAAAAATATTGACTTTTTTCAGCAGCATGTGCTACAATGTTACCCACAAGAAGCAGTTTGTACTGTAAAAAATGGTATAGCTGTTGCCCGAGAGAATATACATCCAGACCCAGTTAACAACTTTGCACTAAGTAAAGAGGTTAGCTTAGAGGTGCAAATTAACAGGGAAAGTATATTACATTCACACACATTTATACCGAGAACAACTGAAGATGCTAGAGTTCCTTCTTATGAAGATATGGTTGGCAGAAAAAGTACCAATATACCTTGGGGAATTGTCCATTGTGATGGTACGAATGTTTCTGATATACTTTGTTTTGGTCACATTAACAATGAACCATTGCTAGGTAGATATTATTTACATAATGTCTTTGACTGTTTTACACTTGCAAGGGATTTTCTTTATAAGGAATATAACTACGATGTAGGGCTACATCCTAGACCCTCTAACTGGGTAGAATGGAATCCGTATTATATAGAACAAACTTGGGATACCTTGCCTTTTTATTCAATTCTAGTTAATCAGTTACAATATGGGGATATCTTATTATTCAATATTGGGAGTAATATAGTTAACCATATTGGGATTTACACAGAAGATAATAAATTCATACACCATTTACATCAAAGATTAAGTTGTGAAGACAATCTTAGTAAATGGAATAAGCAATTTAAACGTGCTATTAGGTATAAACATGGAAACACAGTGTACAGTTAGATTATATGGGGAATTAGCTGAACAGTTCGGGGATAAAGAACATACTATGCTTGCAAAAGATATGGTAGATGTTGTGCGTGGACTTATATCTAACTTTGGAGTTCAATTCAAACATGTATTTGCTAATGGAGTTTATCAAATAGTTCTAGGAGAGAAACACGAAGATTACGTAACTGAAAAAGATAAACTTCTTTCTGAAAAGTTAATACAATTCCCAATTAAAGAACAATATGTACATATTTTTCCTGCGGTGCAAGGAGCTGGAGGTGGTGGAAACCAAATCCTCTTTGGTTTTGCCTTAGTAGCACTTGCGTTTGTAACTGCTGGAGCAAGTTTAGCTGTTGAAGGTGCTTTTGTTACAGCTACTTTAGCTGATGCTGGTTCTATGGCAGTAGCTACATTTGAAGTTATGTCAAGTTCTACTGTACTATCTTCTTTAGCTATAGCAGGAGCCTTATCTATGGTTGGAGGAATTATGTCCTTATTTGTTCCTGTTCCTAAGATGAATTATAGTGTGGCACAAAGACAAAGTTTTATCTTCGGGGGCCCCGTTAACAACACACACCAAGGTGGAGCAGTTCCAATTATCTATGGGGAGTGTATGACAGGAAGTACAGTTATCTCTGCAAGTATTCAAACAGCCAATGTAAATTGGAACATGTTAACTTATGAACAGGTAATGTCTGGTGTCCAATATTAAACGATTTACAGCAACTAATAACCCAAACAAGTATTTCTCAGAGAACTGGGACGATACAATAACTGTACAAGAGTTACCAGAACATATTCAAGGAGCTGGGTGCTTTGGTAAAGGTACACTTGTACTTACAGCACATGGGTATAAAGCAATTGACCAGCTTACACTTATGGATAAAATTCTAAGTTATGATAGAGCGGGTGTAATTGAGTTTGCTAGGATTGCACAAATACATAAGCATACTAAAAAAGAGTTTAGTGATGATTTATACTTTATAAGTCGCAACACTGGGGTTATTTGGCCTAAAGGTATAACAGGGAATCATGCAGTCTATGATAAAGTTACAAATAACCATAAGCCAATTAGGGATTTTGCAGTTGGGGACGTTCTTGTCGATAATTTTAACAATGAAATTCCTATAACTGAAATAACTATTGTTCCTTATGAAGAATTAGCAGAAGATTTTTGTGTTTATAACTTAACAGTTGGTTTAGCACATACCTATATTTGTGGCAATCCTAAAGCATGGATACGGGTACACAATGGAGGCCCAGGTAAAAGTGGAGTTGTTCCGCAAGGAGTTGAAGCTCCTAACACACTTCAAAGTAGTTCTGTAGCTTACGTGCTTGACCTTATATCGCATGGCCCTATAGTTGGTATTGCGGGAGGTACAGATATACAAAAAGGCATTTATTTCAATAATACTCCTCTTAAAAGTCCTCAGGGACAATCTAATTTCACAGGCTACTTCCTCGAAAGCGGGGTATATACACCAGTTACACCTCATATTGCAGCAACTACAGGGACTCCAGACCAACCAGTTTTATCTGGCTTTTCAGATGTTGAAACTACAGTTTATGCAGAAAATCGTGTAATTAGTTACAGTTCTCCAGTTATAGTTACTATTCCAGATACAGGTAAACAAGCTGTCAGAATTACACTTAATTTTGCTAATGGTCTTTGGAGTCAGGACTTTAAAACAGGGGACATTAATGGAGCTTCTGTTAATTTTACTATATACACAAAATCTGCTACAAGTTCTATATGGACTCCCGCAGCTACAGGGCCATTAAAGGGTAAAACAACTTCTGCCTATATGGTGGATTACCTTGTATCGGCTCCTAATGAATGTTTAGCACAACCTAACTTAGGATGGGCTATTAAAATAGTACGTCACGACTTAGACGATGAAATTGGTTCTCACACAAGATCAACTACAGCTTTTTATCTATTTAGCGTAGTTGAAATAGCTTATTTAACTGAAACTTATCCTAATATGGCTGTAGTAGGGCTACAAGTACCGGCTATTGCTGTTAATAATAGTATACCTACCCGAGGTTATCTTGTTACAGGTTTAATAGTACAAGTTCCATCTAACTATGATACAGTTCAGCGCTTATACAATGGAAGCAGAAGTATTGCTAGTTTTGGTATTGATGGGAGTACACATACTTATGATGGCGGTATTAATACTGGCACTACGCAAGGTTACTGGGACAAGAGTTTTAAGTGGGCGTGGACAGATAACCCTGCATGGATATTATACAATCTTGTAACTAACAATGAGTATGGTCTTGGAGATTACCTAGGGGTAACTGTAGATGTGGATGTTTGGTCTTTCTATGAAGCTTCTTTGTTTAATGATTGTACTTCTTGGAGCCCAGTTACACAACAATATAGTAAGAAATTAATAGCTAATGGAAGTTCAAGTTCTTTAGCTGTCACTAGTATAGGTGTATACGGAACATCTACTGCTCCAGTAACAACGGCTTATGTTGTAGTACCAGGACACTCTATTAACGTAGGAGATAATATTACTACGTCTGGGGTTACAGGTACATACGCTTCGTTACTAAATGGAACTTTTGGTGTAGCTAGTGTTATAGATAGAAACAATATAACTATTAATATTCCAAGCACAACAGTTACAACAACAGTAACAAACAGCGGAATTACCTTAATAGATAACTCAACGGCTGGTTTTGAGCATAGATTTATCTTCAACATGCCAATAACTGCACAACAAGATGCGTGGCAGTTACTTCAAGCTATTGCTGGTAGTATGTGGGGTATTTTAACAACTGTAAATGGCAAGATAACCCTATTACAAGATAGACCTAAAACAGTTTCTCGTATATTTAATACTAGCAATGTGATAAATGGATTATTCACCTACTCGGGTACGGAAATAACTACGCGTACAACTGCAATTAATGTAACTTTTAATGATAAGAATAACTTATATCAACCAAAAACTATAAGTGAATGGGACAATACTAATGTTGCTTTATACGGGTATATTCCTAACGATATAGTTGCAGTTGGATGTGTAGATGAAAGTCAAGCACGTAGACAAGCCAAATTTGCACTTAATACTGCCCTTTACCAACCTGAAATATGTGTATTTGGTCTTGGACTTAATATTATTGACCTAAGTATTGGTGATCGTATAGGTACGCAAGATAACTTTAAAGTACGTCCTGCCTCACAATTCATAAGTGGTCGTGTTGTAAGTGCTTCAGGCATAGGTACAAATACAGTTACTTTCTCTTTAGATCGGACAATTACCTTACTTAAAGGAACTTATGCATTTGGTGTAGCTGCTCCTGATGGTTACGGTGTATTACAACCCGATGGAAGCACTGCTATAGAATCCTACATCTTTAATGGAACTATAACAACGCCTACTTCCTCAACTGTAAGTAGTGATACCTCTGTTGTAATTGTACATTTTGATTCTCCATTACCTACATGTTCAACTAACTATGTTAACATTGAATTTTATTCTTACTGTGAGGCAAGCGGTGACCATATAGACTGGTGGACAGTACAATCTATAAGTGAATCAGCGAAAGGACAATATAACTTAACTTGTATTAGCTATAACCCAGATAAATGGGGGCAGATAGAAAATGATTTGCATTTTACCCCTATACTTCCTCCAAGCGGGCTTTTACAAAACCAATTACCTAAACCAGGAACTATAAGTTTCTTACCAGTATTTTCAAATAATACAACTTCAGTTGCTAACTCATTATACGTATCTTGGGAATGGGACGGTACAGCTATAAAAGATCAAGTTACTTTTAACTTAAGCTGGAAAGTGGATTATGAAAACTGGGTAACGATTAAAAATATTGCGTTACCAACTTACCAGATTAAAAATGCAATTCCAGGTATCTACACAGTTGTTGTAACTGCGGTAAATATTGCAGGTATTAATTCCCCACAAGCACAGAACAGTTACAATTACTATACAACCTCAACAAATCTTAACCCAATTACGGTTGATGCTGGAAGTTTAACTGCTACTAATGCAAATGTAAATGGAACTTCTATAACTAAACCTGCTACTATTATAGGAACAGCAATAACTGTGCAGTCTATCGTGTCAGGTTCGCTTTATGTTATTGATAGTATTGGTTCAACGGGAAATACAACTGACTTTACCGTATTAGGTGCAAGTGCAAATACAATAGGAACTCAATTTACTGCAACAAGCACTTATTCAGGAACTACAAATGGAACTATACGTCCTGTCACAGCTAATACCTCTACATGGGGAGATTCCTTTTGTTCTGGAACTGTAGGTTATAACTCACCTATCGCAGTGCAGTTTATTCCGAACGCGGCTACTGGAGAGTTTATTGTAGGTTTTGATACTCACACTAATGCTAGAACTAAAGCTAATTTTCTACTTGGCCTTTATTGCAATGCAGGCGTGCTTTACACAATTGAAAATGGTACCGTACACCCAAGTTCAGGAAATTATGGAACCTATACAACTTTAGATGTATTAGAAGTTGTGTATAACGGTACAAGTATTGACTTTAGAAAAAATGGAGTTTCCTTCAGGAATCTTTCTTACACATTAACAGGAGTAAATGTACTTTACTTTAAGTCTATTTATTTAACACCAGGAATAGGTTTATCTAACCTAATACTGGGTACTTATGTAACTTCTTCTGAGTCTTCAATACTTCCACCAACTAACTTAAGAGTTACTGGAACAACCGGAACAACTTTTGCCGAAAAAGACTTACATATTTCTTGGACAGAGAACCCTGCCAATTCTACAGCTACAATAAAATCGTTTAATACTGGTGCAGGTTTAGGTTTACCAAATACAAACCAATTGCCATTAACAAGCACTACAGGACTTGTTTCTGGAGAAACTGTACAAGGGAATGGAGTACCTTTAAACACTACAATACTAAGTATTGCGAGTGGCGTAGTTACTCTTAGTAATAATTTAACTGTACAAGCTAGCGGAGATTACTCGTTCAGTGTTCCAGTTAGTTCCTTATATGCTTATGTATTACGTATAATGGACTCTGGTAATATTAATATCTTAAAAGAGTTTGTAGTTTTCCCTGATACAACTAATGTCGGAGGCACATTTGTTTACACTTATGGACAAAATACAGTAGACTATACTACACCAAGTAGGAATGTAAATGTACGTGTGTATGCTCAAGATACTTTAGGAAATATAAGTTCAACATATATCTATGCTACTTTTTCAAATGCTCAAGCTGGAGGAGTTACTTCTTTTGAGATATTAACTTTATTAGACGGGGTGTCTATAAACATAACTCCTAACTCAACAGATAATGATGTAGCAGGGTTTAAAGTTTATAGAAACTTAACTTCTTCTTTCACAAAAGATAGTTCTACAGAAATATATGATGGTACAAGTCCTAATGTTACTTTAACAACTCCAGATAATAGCAATACTTATTATTATTCAGTTGCAGAATATGACTCTTTTGATAAAACTGGTTTAGCTTTTGCTTCTGAGCAAAGTGCAATTAGTATTGGTACAACTGCAATCCAGTGGGGCTTAAAAGATATTGTATTTACACAAAATACAAGTACAAATGTTATTAGTTGGACATCTGGGACTATATATAAAAATGGAGATGCTTACAGTATAAGTTCTGGTACTGCTACTTGGACAACAGGCATTTTATACATCTACTACACTGGAAGCGGAAGTACATTAAGTACCACAACTGCTACGGCTACGGCTGTGGGAATAGGAAATTACCCTCTTGCAACTTATGATAGTACAAACCATTTACGCGGGGGAGATGGAAGTGCATTTATATCTGGTAGCCAGATACTTGCTGCTACAGTAGGTACAAGTCAATTAATTGCGGGGGCTGTAACTGCTGATAAGATACTTGCAGGTGAAGTAACAGCAGATAAACTATACTCGGACGTATTACAATCTACAAGCTATAATGCAACAGCTAAAACAGGTTGGAAAGCTGATAGAAGTGGAAATATAATTAGTTATGGGGCTTTAACTATTGCAAGTTCAGGTACAGGTAATGCACGTATGGAAAATAATGGGGACAGTATCAAGATATATGATAGTGCTGGAACTATACGTATTAAAATAGGTAATTTAGCATGACATATGGCTTTCAAATGTTTAATGCAGACGGTGTTAAGACTTTTGATAATAATGACCGTATAATTAAACTAGTAGATACTTTAGCTTTCTATAGTACAGCTAGTTTTAATGCAAACATTTATGATGAACTAGAGCCTGCTGCTTACTCAGGTTTAACTATAGCTACGGATACAAGTTATGATTTGCCAAATCTCATATCACTAGGAGGGCCAATTTATGTCGCAAAACCTTTGCTCTATCAACGATATTCTTTAGATATTTCAGCATATAATAACCCAGATCAAGATATCATAGGTATAGTTAAAGATGATAGTAATTACGTATACTCTTATACAATAACAGCAGATTCAGCAGGGACAAATACTTGCTGGATTCCTGATAGACCTTCTAGCTTTTGTGTAACAAGCACAGACGGGAATACCTTATATTTATACTTAGGAGGTTCCTTGGTAATTCCGTATCAATTAACACCTGCTACAAATACAACTTTACCTTCTGACTCTCTTGCAGCAGATATATACCAAACATGGAGTAGTGGTACACATTCTCGTTACATTAATGCTCCTTCAGTAACTATAAATCTATACGAATACTAATGACATACGGAATACAGTTCTATAATGAAAATGGTAAACTTATATTTACAGAAAATCCTGTAATGTATGCTATTAAGTATCCTTCGCTCGGTACTTCAGGCACAGTTTCTAAAGCTACTTTACTTTCTGAGGCTATAAGTGCAAGTTCTGTAGGTATTCCAGGTATCTGGGGAATACGTGCTAATAGTTCTGGGGCTTCAGTTTATTTTAACTTAAATGATAATACTTATTATGCTAGTGACCATGCTACTGGAGGCAAATTAGATTTAATCTTAATGCAAACGTCTACCAATCTACCTGCACCAACTTCAGGATATGGTATGTATATTAAGCATACAAGTACAAGCGATACTTTATTTTACTCAGATAGCTTATACCCAACAGAAGGATTTATTGGTGTTGTAGAGTATGGACTAACTTCAACTACCTATACAGACAGTATTATTAACGCGCGTTCAGAACTTAAAAGATATATTTTGCTTCCCTCATTAAGTGTAGCTGTGTACAATAGAACTTTATCAGGAGATACAAATGTACGTATGGTCACTTTTACAGATAACGGCTCTACTTTTACGCTAGGACTTGAACAGATTGCTATTGCAGCGGGCGGAAGTTATAACTATACGACTACAAGACCTGTGTTTATAAATATCGTACAGGTTTAAGTTAATAATTACTTGACAAAACTCGGTATTTATGTTATAAGTAACTTGTCCTTTAATAAGGACATTATCTTATTATGTAATAAGGTTCTTCAACCAGGAGATATTTATGGCAGTAGAATCAAGTACAACTTCAGGTTCTGGAGTTGATTTAAATTCATTTGTAGCTGCTGCCTTAACTACTACTGTAACTATGGCTAAAGATGCTGCTGCAAGTAATGCAGTTGCCTTAATGCAACAACTTAATACTGTCAATACTAACTTGATGGAAACTAAGTTTGAACTTGCACAAGTTGTTAATAATGACGGAGATAAAACTCGTGCTGTTATTGCATCTTTAGCAGAAAGATTACCTACTGCAAGAGAATTAGACTTAGAACGTCAACTTGGGGTTGCTCAAGCCGCTAACCGCGAAACTACTTTAATGGGTGCGGTTCGTCAAGGCAATGTTGATGTTGTTAATAACATTAATGTTAATCAACAACAACAGCAACAACAACAAGTTATCTCAAGTTTAACAGGTCAGTTACAACAATTGCTTGCTGAACAACGTGTTACCCAAGGTATCTTGAATATTGGGGGTGGTAGTGTGAGTGGCAATAGTCAAACTGCTGCAAATACCCGTGTTTCCTGATTGCTTGGAAGCAGACTAAAGGAATAAGTAAATGAATCTTTCACTTGAGCAAATTGAACGTCAACTACAAGAACTTCGTAACAACAAAGCTCCTGTCAACCTTCCATACATGCCGAATACACAAGTATTGCCTACTGAAATTGTAGAACAGCCTGTTTTGTCGGTGGAGGAGCTTAAAAATTTAATTCGTGAAGTAGTTGTACAAGAAATTTCTCTTGTGAAAGATTCTCTTATACCTATACAACAGGAAATAACTGTAGGTAAAGAAACAAACCCTAAATTAACTATGTTGGAAGCTATCGGACTTAGTTTAACTCCTGAAGAGCAAACTTGGCTGTTCCATATAGATAAACTTCAACATATACAAGATCATTTACCAATTTTCTTCCAAACTGAAGATGGTAAACTAGCAATACAATCATTTTTAATATATTATCAAGGTCAATTTAATGCAAACACCAGTGATTAAGGTAAAACACGTACTTATTATAAGTCAAGAAGCTGTAGATGCCTTATTTAAGATAGTTCAAGACGCTGTAAGCGCAACTTATCTTACAAAAGAGGAAGAAACTGTTGCAGTAGCTAAAGCAAAAGCAGATTTTGAGTCAATGCTTAACTTAATTGTACATAAATCGTTCAAAGCAGGACGCAAGATAGGTAAGAAACTGGGTACAAGTACATCTAAAGATGTAGCAATTTTATAAGGAGTAATTATGTCTGAAAACACAGATTCAACTTCAACTTTATTTCTTGCTGGGGCTAGACCTGCTGCAATGTGGGTAGGAGTTATTAGTTTACTGTACAGTGGAATTGGGATAAGTTTACTTTCATGGATTGCTTTGATCTTTGGACTTCCAACTGTCCCTGCATTTTCCGATGCAACTGCGGAGAATATTCTTTACGGGTTGCTTGGTCTTGGAGGTATGCGTACAGTTGAAAAACTTAAATCTGTACAAACTAATAAAATAGGCTAGTTCACATTAACTGGAGATAATTATGCTAATTACGTCTGAACAACTGCATGAAATGATACCACATTCAACAGATAAGTTGATTTTACGTTATCTTACACCTTTAAATAACGCAATGGAACAGTTCCAAATAAATACACCATTACGTATTGCAGCTTTTATAGCTCAAGTTGCACATGAAAGTTGTAGTTTAGTGTATTCTGAGGAGATTGCAAGTGGAAGTGCTTATGAAAAACGTGGTGACTTAGGTAATTTATTGCCAGAAGCACTTGCAGTTGCTCATGCTAACCATAGTACAACTGGAAGATTCTACAAAGGGCGCAGTTTATTGCAAATTACAGGTTATAGTAACTACTTAGCGTGTAGTAAAGGTATTGATGTTGACTGTGTAACTAATCCTAGAATACTTTCTGAGCCTGAATATGCTGCAAAGAGTGCTGCATGGTTTTGGAACATTCATAACTTAAATATCCTTGCGGATGTTGAGATGTTCGACAAGATAACACATGTAATTAATGGAGGTTACAATGGAAAAGCTGAACGAGATACAAATTATCGTCGTTGTAAGGAAGTCTTAGGTTGTAATGCGAAGAAATAAACTTACCAAACCAATAGGTAAGTACAACATACTATATGATTTGTGTGAAACTGTACTTACTGAGTTTGAGGCAACAGGCAAGAAATTCCCCGTTACTAAGTATACTCCAGCTAAAATATCGGCTGGAGTTGTTTACTTTATCAGATTTACATTTACTGATGGAACAATATTATACAAACTTGGCTACACTTCGCGTACAGTATACATAAGAATGGAAACCTTAGGTATTCCATATGGAACTAAGACACGTGTACTTGCTGCATTACCTTTTAGTTCTGTACAAACTGCGTATAAAGCTGAACAGTTACTTCATGAGAAGTTTATTAAGTACAAGTACAGCGGGAAAGGTAGACTTGCTAATGGTAACAGTGAACTTTATATTTGTGACTTGTTACAGTTACAAGCGTAGCTTATACCCACTCACCCCTTCCTTACCCGCCCAACTAACCCCTTCCTTACCAAAATTCCTAATCCTATCCACCTCCCTCCCCTTTTCAGGATAAAACTTCACTTCTCAGGATAAAACCCCACCTTTTTATACCCTAAGTCATTGAAAAACCACACATTTGCACACTATGATATGTACAGGCAAAATCAAAAGACGAAAATCCGCGTGGGTGTGCGCGTGATAAAATGCT
>JAPLYQ010000062.1 GCA_026395475.1 Candidatus Roizmanbacteria bacterium
CCACCCATTTTATTATCGTACTGACAAGTGGGACAACTCCTGCAAACCTTTTTGCACTGAGTACATCATTTACGTGTTCTTTAACCTTTTTTTGGAATGCATCTGCAGAAGTCTTCACATGCCAGATGAAAAGTAGAATCGTAATCATTACCACTATCCCCAAAATCATAAAGATGCTTGCAAGTAAGTAAAACACTGATTGTATGTCCATATGATTTGATTATAAAGAAACCGTATGAAAGTTACAACACCCATGAGTGTATGTGGTGATTTTTGGCAATAGAAAGCTAAGATACTCCATATTTCTATCACGTATTAGTGTACAAATTTCGAGTATATAAGTCTATATTCAGTGAATATCTTGCATAGTTCTCAGATGCCATTGAATATTTAATACCTATGTGGTATAATATATATTAGTTATCATTTATTAAATATTTTTGTATTTCTTAGGTAGTAAATAGGGCATTTTAGTCATGTTATTATCAATTTATAGCCTAATATAGCAACCTAGATATAAAATAGTAGTCTAGATAACGCTTATTATAATTTTTTTGTAAATAATATGTCTGTTAATATAAATATCGAGGGAGATGGTCTTACTTATGCAGGTGTTACAAATATTTTTAAGGCTAGTCAAGTTATAGCTTTTTTGAACTCACAAGAGGCTAATGCCCAGATTCAAACAGGAATAGTCACATCGACAAATGCCTTATCACAAGGACAAACTTATGCGAATAAATCTCCACGTGACGTTATACTCGAATCAAACGCTAAACACAATTCACAAAAGATTTTGGTATTTGCAGACTACAACAACAAAACAAAAAACAAAGATACTTTTAAGCCTGTTGAGATCAGACTGTTATTTAAAAAGGCAGGTTTCACTGAGCCAAAAAATTTTAGTAGAGACTGGAAAGAGGCTGTAAAAGCGGGGTATATTTATGAAGATCATGTAAAAAATGATGAATTTGTTATATCCGATCGAGGTCTAACCTTAATTGCTGATCACTTCGCTAGCGAAGAAAAGTCAAATAGCAAAAAAGCAACCAATAAGCGAAAATCCACACCAAAAGTCATTACTGAAGAAGTAAAAAGACTTGATATATCAACCAGTTTCAATGATTATCCAAAGTTTTATGATCTTGCTACAAAGGCAAATAAGATACTTTGGATTTTAGCCTATGCGGATGCAAAAGGAATACCAGAGCTCACAACGGCTGATATTGAATACTTAGCTGATAAATTGCGTGACAAAATTCCTACCGGTGGATTTACAGCATTGTCTGAATATATCTTCAAAAAATCGTATATAACCAAGACTGTTGAAGGAAAGATAAAAATCCAACATGATGGATTGGAATATTTAAAGTCATTAATAACTGAGGTTAAAGAATAATAACGATGAGTGAAAGTATATTGTTTCCGCCGGATTTTAATCCAGAAAATTATTCTATTCCGGATAAAAATGCAAAACCTTATGAGAAAATTAGGGCTGCAATTTCCATCGGAAAAGAAATTACAAAAAAAGAATGGTTTACTATTTCTGAGATACTGGAAATACTTGTATATATAAATCGTCCACTCTACAAGCAGATTGTATCTTATAATGTCCAAAATCGTAGTAAAGATTTTGTTGCAAAAAAAATTAAAGGCACATTATATATTTCTATTCCTAATAAACAATCAAGTGCTAAAATTGTGGACCAAAATACGCCCTACACTAGTACCAAGGAATTAATAACACTCATTGACCAATTAGGAAAAGAGGTATGGATTGCAGATCCATACGTTGATTTAGATTTTCTAGATATTATCATGCAAATTGATAAGAAAATTAAACTATTAATTCTTACTGTTAATACCGGAGGATCAAATAAGAAAAAGATATTTATTGGAATGGCAAAACGATTACTGATTGAAAGAGGTAATTTTGAAATAAGAGAAAGTGAATATGATTTTAAAGATAGATACTTGATTGGTGAAAACGGAACATACATCTTAGGATTCTCACTAAAAGATATTGGAAAGAAACAGTCATCTATTGCATTAATAAACGATTTGACCCCCTCTTTAAAGAAGTGGTTTCAAGCAAAATGGGCTACCTCACACCAAATTATCTGATAGATATTTTTAATATTTACTTTGTATAATGTTTACCTATGAAACTCTCAATAGGAATCGTTGGATTGCCAAATGTCGGAAAATCAACCCTTTTTAACGCCCTACTTAAAAAACAGGTTGCAGACGCTGCAAACTATCCCTTCTGTACCATTGAACCAAACGTGGGAATCGTTGAAGTTCCAGATGAGCGCCTTCCCGTTCTTGCAAAAATTGTAAAAACAGAAAAGCTTGTTCCTGCAGTTGTAGAATTCTACGATATTGCTGGCATCGTAAAGGGAGCATCAGAAGGCGAAGGATTAGGAAATAAATTTCTTTCCCACATTCGTGAAGTTGCTGCAATAGTCCATGTTGTTCGATTATTTGAAGATGCAAATGTTATTCATGTGGCAAACAAGGTAGATCCAAGAAGCGACATTGATACGATTGATGCTGAACTTATTTTGGCAGATATGGAAACACTTAATAAACAAAGAGAGCCAAAAATGAATGCAAGTAAAGATGAGCGAACAACCTACGAAATTGTACAACGACTAAAAGTCGAGCTGAATAAAGGAATTTCAGCCCGAAACGTTGCACTCAGTGACGAAGAAAAAGTATTGACACAACAACTTAATCTGCTTACTATGAAGCCAATCATGTATGCATTTAACGTTTCAGAAGAACAGTTGATGCAACAGGATGAAATAAAAAAGAAAATTGCGGAACTTGGAATAACCACTAACTGGATTTTCTTCAATGCAAAGTTGGAAAATGATGTCCTTGCCTTTTCCCCTGAGGAACAAAAAGAATATTTGAATCAATTTAAATTAGAAGATACTGGCTTAAATCGTTTAATAAAAAAGTGTTATGAAATCTTAGGACTTATCTCATTTCTCACTGCTGGCACACTTGAAGCACGTGCATGGACCATTAAAAAAGGTGAACTTGCCCCAGAAGCTGCAGGAACAATCCACACCGATTTCACAAAAAAATTCATTAAAGCTGATATTTGTTCTTACGAAGATTTTGTCGCTGCAAATGGGTGGGTTGGCGCACGAGATATTGGAAAAGTTGTCAGTGCTGGCCGTGATTATATGATGAAAGACGGCGATGTCGTGGAATTCAAGATCGGTGCATAATCTGTTATAGTGATAAGCATATGGAATCACCCGGGACTCCCCTTCCCAATGTTAATGTTCCTCAACAAAAGCAGTCGCTTTCTCACATTATTAGTAGATTAAAATTTTCTCAACGTCCACCTGAACTTGATGCTCATACTCCAGAAAATGTGCAAAGAAGTGAAGTGTATGAAAAAAAAGCAGAGGGTTTATTTGGAAACTCAAAAGATCTTCTTGTAAAATTTGGGCTTGCTGAAAAGGACGCTCAAACAATTGCTGACACTCTATCCTCAGGAGAATGGATGTTCACTCGCGATTTCTTGCTCAATACTGGCGAAATAAAGAAAGATGCAAAAAATGAGGTAAAAATAGAATTTCACTCGCCCCATGCTACCTCCAAAGAACGACAACTTTCAGGAAAAGAGCCATTTGATGCAAAAGAAGTGCCTACAGCAGAATTGCAATTTAATTTAAGCGACATGATTCAATCCGCTGTAGAATCAGCACATTTAAATCCAGAGCTTACCGAAAAAATTATGGCTGGATATAGTGGATTGACAAGATATAAAGATTTTGGTTTATCACTCCAATTTTCGGTTGAAGAAGATGAAGGACAGATATCAGGCAAGGCTATGCGATTTTCTAATCTAAAATCTAAGATAGCAGATCAATTCCAAAATGCTGACGCTAATTCGCTCATTATTGGAGGATGGACAAGTAATATCGATTTTTCTCACCGACAGAATGACCCTCAAAATGGTCCACAAAACGAAGCTGATTTGTCCCAACAATACTTATCACGAAAAAAAATTCAAGGAAAACAAGCATTTGTCGTTTCTTGTGCGGGGCCAGGAATGGAGCGAAATGTTTTTTCAGATCAGGTTACCTATGACGAACCTTTTGGACCACATGATCATATGTTAGGAGTTGCTGCAGCATATACTCTACTTGGTAAAGGGAATGCGGACCGCCCCATGGATCTTGCCCTTGAGGGACATTCAATGGGGGGTGCAGGTATGATTGCAGTTCTTGAACATTATAAATTTCCTCCGCAGCATAACGTAGCAATAACTGCTCTCCACCCTGCCATAGCTGGAACAAATGCATGGGCAAATCTTACCGAACAAATTTCTAAGGCCGGCGACCCCCTTGTAAGAACAGTGGGAAGAAAGGGTCTTGCGACAGTTGTCTCGGGAGCTATTGATGTTATGGATATTTCAGCAAAGAGAATGCATGCGCAAAGAGTCTATACTCCCCTCAAGGAGGCCATATCGAGCATCGCAACAAGCGAGCTCTTTTTGCCAGGTGACACAAGAAATATGCCTCAATTGGTAAAAAAACATGTAGATATGTTTAAAACATATACGGCAAGTTCCACTCTTTCTGCACTGGGAAGTATTACTGATCTTCCCCTTGATGGAGACCGCCTCAATGCAATGATGAAGGATGAGAAAAATGCAACAAAATTTGTTCTTGTGACAGATAAAGATGATCAGATGGTTGAAACAGAAAGCATGTTACGCCAACTCCCCTACGATGTTCCTCTCTTTGTACTTGATGATAAAGATGAGGGGTCACATTATTCATTTAAAAGAAATTGTAGAAGTTTGAGACTTTCTCTTCTACAACAAACGATGGAACAATTCACCAAACCTCAATTTTCTTATGCTTACCAAGATCTTTTCCTGAAAGCCTACAGCGATAAATTGTATAATCCAGAGCAAATTGGAGCCCTATTACAGAGAGAGGGTGCCACTTTTGCCACTCAATTTGGAATATCAAGTGAAGAACTGTCGTCCTATCTACAAAAAAGGGCGGAAACAAAGATATTATTTGCCGGCAGAAAACCAAATAGACAAAGAAATGCTTTCTTTGACGCATTAGCTGGAGCTGATCCTACTCGAACAAAAGAATTGCTTGAATATTATCAATTGGTAAGTGGACAACCAGATCTTGGTCTTAAATATTTCTATTCATCTAACCCTGAAAAATTGAGTACGGCCATCATGCCAGAAAGTAGAAACTCAAAAGATCTAGCAAAGCTCGAACTTCTCCTTGAAACGTTGGAAACACTTTCCGACCAAGTTCATTTTAATGTTGAGAGTGATCCGTTGCTAAAACGAACAGATATAAAACTAAAAAATTAAAATTGGGATTCGTTTGAGTCTAATAATGACGCTTGATACAATTGAGGAACGTATGAATATCGGACAACAAGAAGGTGGTAGTATTTCATCTCCTCCCCCAGATCGTATATCTTCATTTATCACTTCTCAAAATTTTGCCGCAAGAGTGGACACCCTTTTTAATCCCCCACCGCAAGGAGTTGAGTCAGGATTATCTGGTAATTCTGCGCTTGGCCAACTGTATGATTGGTATGAAGGACCAGAAGGATCACAAACAATATTAAAACAGTGTTGCTCTGCAAATCCAAACCAGTATCTTGATCCACAAACTCATGCAAAAGAAATGCAGCCATTTATAATGTGGCTCAAGGACTATTTGATTGCTCAACATAGTAAAGATTTTCAATATATTTTTGAAACTGACCGTGGATCAACCTATTTTGTCCTTCCAACGGGAGAGAATTTGAGATTTAAAATGTCAGATCCTCGATACGAAGAGGGAGCATTCGGTCCAATAAAAAGGAAGGTTCCTTCAAATGAGCCTCCCCACCTTTTTATTGATCATTTTCGTCCAAGAATGAAAACATTTTTTATATCTGAGGAAGAGAAACAACAAATACAAAGTTCGCCCTCACTGAGTCAACTACCTGAAACAACGGTGCAGACTCTTCCTCCAGCTCTTGGGCGAGTTCCACTCCAACTTGCTCCAGCATATAAAAGTGTGTTTAAAGATGGCGGCTGGACAGGACATTATGTAGATAACACTCCTCAATTAAATGGATCGTTGACTTTTAGTAATCAAACAATCTCGTCTTTCCACACTGGAACACAGATTTCACGAATGATTAGAGGGTGAAGTGTATCGGATATACGCTCTTGCAAATCGAATCGCAGAAAAAAAGGAAAAGACAATTCCTCTCCACCCATCCAAAATCCCTTTATGGCGAATGAGGGTCATAAAAAACCAATTGAACGGTTTAATAAGTACCCAATCAATCAGTGAAAATATATTTTTATGTATTTTGTCTCGTTTCATGTCAATCACCATACGATCGATATATCGGCTGTTTCTTTCTAAATATCTTTTAAAAGTCGGAGAATCTTTATGAATAAGCGGGTGAGACAGCCATCCCGTTTTCCCTTCTACTTCCATGAGTTCATGGACATCTTTACAGGGAAGATGCGCTTTCCCTTTTTTTATCAGACGAATGACTCCATCAGGATACACCCCCCCGGAGCGCAAGTATCCTCCAAGAAAGTAGTTGAGACGAGGAATAAAAAATGCATTACAATCTCCTGACTTTTTTTGCCAATTTTGTTGAACAATCGTTTGATGTCGTTCAAATAGTTTCTTTTCTGAAAGACTATCTTGATATTTTGTTCTCATTTCTTCTGACATAAGAAGAACTCTCTTTATCTCCTCAGCAAGCTCAGATGTTACTCTTTCATCAGCATCAAGTTGTAAAATCCAATCTCCGGTGCACGCGTCAATAGCCTTTTGCTTGTTAATGTGGAACATGGACACATTTTGTGTACGGATTACTCTGGCGCCTGCTTTTAACGCTATTTCCCCCGTTTTATCGGTTGAACTACCGTCAACGACTACCATTTCATCGACCAATCCCTTACACGATTCTAAACACTCACTGATGTTGGATTCTTCGTTATAGGTGGCAAGAGCAAGTGAAATATGCATAATGTAATATCTATAGTATATAATATCCTCATGCTGAAAATCGTCCATGCACCGGCGCCTATCCTCACCAAAGGAGTGAGAGAGGTAAAGAAGATTGATAAAAAAATACGAGAGCTCGTCTATGATATGGAGGAAACGCTCATTGAACAGATTGACCCCCAAGGAGTAGGCTTGGCTGCTCCACAAATTAATGAGGACCTTGCAATTTTTATTATCAAGCCTACTCTCAAGGCTGAAACCCTCGTTTTTATTAACCCAAAAATTTTAGAAACAAAACAAGTTCCTTCCCCTGCTTCTCAGACTGAAAAAGAAAAGGACAAAGAAGAAGATATCAAACTTGAAGGTTGTCTTTCCATTCCTCGAATCTGGGGACCAGTTTCACGAAACACGAAAGTACTTCTTGAATATCAAGATTTGACCGGAGAACGCCACACAGAGTGGTTTAGTGGGTTTAAAGCGGTCATTATCCAACATGAGATGGACCACCTATCAGGAATCCTCTTCACAGAACGAGTCCTTGAACAAAAAGGAAAGCTCTATCAGGAAAAAGATGGAGAATTAGAGAAAATAGAAGGGTAATCTACATTAAATTGGCTAATCTAAATGAATTCGTGGAGTTTATTATTATTTTGTGCGCCTCGTACCAGGTACAAAAAGGTACGATGAAGCAACAAAATGATAATAAACGAAACGACAATAAAATAAGAAGTCTCTATATTCTAGAATGGAGCCTTATTCTGCCTTTTTAGCTTTTACTGCTTTTTTAGGAGTCTTAGCTGCGTGAGCTGCTATTTTTACTGCAACACCCTTTTCAAGTGAAGCCAATGTTACAAATGGTTTTACGCCATCTGCAATATCTTTTTTGATTCTTTTAATACATTTTGTGCAAAGTTTTACTTGTTTAACAACACCACCAATCATAACTCTCACTTTTTGAAGATTTGGAGCAAATGCTTTTGCTGTTTTTGGAGCACGTTTCTTCCATCGTCCTCCAGCCACACCTCTGTGGTGTGTATGTTGACGACCCATTAATATTCCTTTTCCGCAGTGAAAACAAACATTTTTCATAAGATTTAAGAATTTATGATATCATAGACACTGAGTAATTACAACAACTATTTGTTGTGCTGTTGTATTTTGTGATTCAACAAAGGATGAATTAGCAGATGTTATACATATTTATTCCAAATCAAAGAACGGGATAACACTATTCATATATGATTTTTAGCGGCTCAAATCCAATCATAATTATCGTAGGATTTATTGCAATCATTATTGCGCTTTCAATTCATGAGGCTGCTCATGCTTTAGCTGCAGATAAACTGGGAGATCCTACTCCACGACTTGATGGACGCATTACTCTGAACCCACTTGCTCATCTTGACCTTTCAGGGCTTCTCTTTATGCTCTTCTTTGGATTTGGCTGGGGTAAACCCGTTATGTTTGACCCATATAATTTAAAAAATCCTCGGAGAGATGCTGCGCTTATCTCTTTAGCTGGACCTGCATCAAATTTTATTTTAGCTATATGTCTGTCTATTCTAATGAAAACGTTCAACTTATTTAATCTTCCTCTTATTTCAACTATAGGATATGTTCTTATTCGTACAAACATATTTCTAGGCATATTTAATTTATTACCAATACATCCATTAGATGGATTTAAGGTTGTGGGAGGTATTCTTTCCCCCGAACAAGCTATTGATTGGTTCCAATTACAAAGATATGGAATGATTTTTCTGCTTTTGCTTATTATCCCGTTGGGTAGCCATTCGATGTTAGATACGATTATGCAGCCCATTCAGAATTTTATCGTGCCTCTGTTTGTACCTTCCCTTTGAGAATGCTGCATTGTATAATGTCTTTTTGCATGCCCTGATAGTTTAGTGGTAAAACAAGCCCTTGGTAAGGGCTAGAGTGTGGGTCCGATTCCCACTCAGGGCTCACCCTTTATGAAACTTAACGCTCAACAGCTTCGTACAGCCTCAGAATCCGAGGCAAAGGAGGCTACACTCACAACTCGAAACCCTCTCTATCTCATTTTGGAGAATGTCTATGATACCTACAATATTGGAGGCTTGTTTCGCCTTGCAGATGGCCTCAATGTGAAGAAAATGTACCTTTGCGGACAAATGGAAAAACCCCCACATACCCGTATTGAAAAAGCATCTATTGGAACCTACAAAATAGTGCCTTGGACATATTTCCCTTCAGTAGCTGAAGCTATTGAGGATATCCGTAAATCAGATCCAAATGTATCTGTTGTAGCTGTGGAACAGGATAGCCGCTCTATTCCTCATACTCAGATTCAGTACACTTCCCCCACTGCTCTTATTGTGGGAAATGAAACATATGGAGTTCTCCCAGATACCGTAAAACAGGCACATTATGTGGCTGAAATTCCTATGTGGGGCATCAATAAAAGTCTTAATGTCATCGTTTCTGCTGCTATCGTGTCGTACGAAGTAATGCGACAATTTTCTACCAAATAACATACTCACCTTTTTATTTATTTAGCTTTATATAAAGCTCTTTTTATGGTAAATGTGCAAAATACTATTATACATATTAGATATGTATGTTATAATACTCCTTTTATTACTAAATTAACAAATAATATCTGTGATAGAACACAATGTAGGTTTCTCTTCTCGTTTA
This sequence comes from Candidatus Roizmanbacteria bacterium, assembly GCA_026395475.1. GTDB lineage: Bacteria > Patescibacteriota > Microgenomatia > UBA1406 > GWC2-37-13 > JAKBEU01. The sequence continues at coordinate 9,702 of JAPLYQ010000062.1, forward strand.
CACCAAATGAGCCCAGTAAAAAAAGGCGGTATCGCGCTCGCATTCGGACTTCCTTTTGTACTTGAATTAACAGCGTGTAGTGCCCCAACAACGCCAGAATCCATTCCTCCCCTTGCAACTCAGATTCCCTCTTCTGTTGAGCCTCCTCAACCCTATGTGTCGACAAATACTCCAACCATTATTACCCCAACTCCAGAAAGTGGTAGTTCTATTCAGATATTCACCGAATCGCCACCTCAATGGGCAACTGGAGAGACTGAAGTTGAGATAAAAAAACGCATGAGTCAGGTTATTTTTGGACAACTCCAAGAACGCCCAGATCAATTTGTGGCTGCACAAAATGAAGGTCTTCCCGACAATTATCTCCACGCAGTCGTCAATATTGACTATGAATCAGCAGATCCTTGGGGTGGAACAGCCACATGTATTGGGGTTAATCAGGAAACTGGCCAATCTATTTTTGTTACCGCAAGCCATGTTTTATTAGACAATACTTCTCAATTTCACATAAAACAACCAATCTCAGGTTTAGATATGGTTATTACAGGAGATCAAATGACCATTGCACGCTCGCCAGCAGGTTTTTTTAACGACGTTGCCGTGATTAAACTCCCCTTTATTCCTGCCGGAACACAGGCGTTTCCTTTCGCAGGATCAGGACAATGTGTTTCTGAGCAGCCAACAGAGAATGCTCCCTTTCGTTCATTTGCCTTTCCATATATGAATAAAAGTGAGGGTGGAAATGGATTTACACAGTTTCTATCAGAAGGTGTGGTCGAATCTGTGGGTGATCCAGCCACAAATATGGCTACTTGTTGGTATGAAAATACCAGTCAAACACTCTTTGTCCCTACAACTATGCCTACTC
>JAPLYQ010000121.1 GCA_026395475.1 Candidatus Roizmanbacteria bacterium
TGCTCCATATTTTTATGACATTGTAAGATCGATCACGAATGGAGAGATTAAATCGGCTAAAGATTTGGCGCGGGAGATTGGAAAAGTGGGAGATTTACAATTAATATCACCAGGGGTATTTGAAAAGCTTCAAAAGACAGGAGTTGAATACGCAGTTACAAATAATATAGCCGAGAAAGATGCAAAAGAGATGTTAGGAGTTCCAGAGCAAGAAAACCAGCAGAAAACCCAAGAAGAACGTATGCGTGAGCAGGCAGTGGCTCTTGATGAGCAAAATTTTAATAGTAATTGGGTACAATATTTTTCAAGCTATTTCAATAATGAAGAGGACCATAAACTTATTGAGACATTGTATTCTCCAAAAAAATTTGTCAATTATTATAAAGAGGTACAAAAGAAAATAAAAACAGATTATAACCTTACCGATAAAGAAGAAGTTGGTAAAAGAGCATCGGCAGAAATGGAAGTAAAGATATCCCTTTTATTTGCAAAACTATATGCAAAACTAGATCATGAAAGTCCAAAGGAGTTTTTCCAAACAATAGAACAAGAAGACATCATGAGAGGTATCACTCCAGTTAAAAGTGAATTGAAACGAAGAATTCAACGTCTTGCGGGAGACCTTCATAAGTATGAGGAAGAACTTCACGACCATGGAGAGGAAGAAATACCGTTTTACCGTCGTCTAGAAGAAGATACAGTAACTGCGGCGCTTGATGTTGGTGGTGGAAAATTAAAACCTCGCCCTCGCTTGAAAACAAAATTAACAGCAGAAAAATCAGGTGGAGGAGAATTTGCTCATTATTTGGAGCAAATCGTTGACCATTATATTGAGGCACGTCGTTACACTCATAATTCAAGAGCTGTATTTTTGCATCCTGCAGATTCACAAAAAGGCTTTTATGGACAACTTGCACATTTTGCTGCAGAAAGTTCCATGCTTGACTTTGATCAGATGATGCTTTTGCCAGACAACGATGTATTCCAAAGTGCGTTTGGACTTTACAACAAAATGATTGAAGAGGGATTTGCAAAAAATGATTGGCGCCATACAGCAACCATGTTTACTCCAAAAGAGAATGAACATCTGACGCAGATTGAAAAACGCATCATGGGTCAACTAAAGGCGATGTACTCGGATAGACCTGAAATTTCGGATGAACGTTTATCAGCTGCACTTACGATGGCGGTTGGAGCTTCCCGAGGTATGTTCCTAACTGAAGTGGAAATGGCTGCTCATGCAGATCCACATTTAGATGAAAAAGGGGGAGCGACATTCACCAGTTATTATAATCAAGATGCTACACCTCTCATGGCGTTTAATCCTCAGCATTTATTGGCGCGCTTTGCGGGGGGACCAAATCTTCTTGATCCAATATTTTTCCTTCCAGTGGACGATTTTAAAGGCCGACAGGGCTTTAATGATCACAAAGAATTATGGGATAAAGCGCGTCGTTATAAAAAATCCTTTTTAGAAGGTAGAGGAGATGGCAAAGAAAAACTTCCAAGAACATTCTTTGATATGTTGGATAATATTGGTCTCATTGGAGGTCCTATGCAGCGTAAAGGTTGGCGTACCAGTTGGCAACTTGATAGTCTTTATGTGAGTGACAAAATAGATATAACAGATAAAAAAACGGGAGATGTCCTCAAAAGTCACTTGAAAACAAATCATGTAAAAACATTCCAATATTTCGAAAATATAGGATATGAATTATTGCAAGATTACGTAAGTAAGCTTGAGGCTCCTTTTGCAGAAGTTCGCGATACACCAAATCTAAAAGGTGATGCTGCTCGCCTTGCAGGACAAAAAAAAGAGTTATTTTCCTACATTTATAGTAAGTATTTTGATAAGAATCCTGAGGGACTAGGTGGATACCTTGATGCAATACGGAGTGAGAAAATGAAATCAACACTTGCATTAATCCGTAAAGGAACTATTTGTCCAAAGAATATTGATGATTATGAAGATGGAGTGGGAAGGTGGAAAAAAGTAATGATTGATATGGGACTTGATGGACAATTTGATAAATTTGACGACATCATGCAAGATATGATTTTGGCTGAACAGATGATGCGTAAAGATGTGAGTCGACAGATGCGTGAAATGCGTGATAAGAACATGCCTTATGAACAGTATGGGAAACTCATAAATTATCGCATAACGCCTGATTCAATCAATGCACTATTAAGACCACTCATAGGGAGAAAAGATTCAACAATGACTCAAGAGAGAATCGATAATGTTCTCAAACTTTTTGGGTACATCGAAACAAATTATTCTAAAAATGATAAGTATATTAATGAAGAATTAGTTCCTTATTTTAAAAATGGTGGAGCCGCTGATCGCACATCTAAATACACAGTAGCATTAGATGAAACAGATTTGAGCTTTATTCCTTTCCGAGGAGGCGGACAAAGTGTCCTTGCCCGATCAATTCGCGATATTGCAGCGGTAGAGGAGAATGTTTCAAAGCCAATCACGGAATTTGTAAAAAAAATGCGTGCAATGGCAATTGATGGAAAAAGAGACTTTGGTCCGATAATCGAAATCATTCAGAAAGTACATGGCGCCATGGATGGAATTATAGGTATAGGATATGCAAATGAGCTTGCTTCAAAGCTTGCCTCAATGGCCATTATGTATATGAAAAAGGATACTCAAGCTCGTGCCTTTATGGGAGTATTAGGAATGAATAGATTTAATTCAATGGCAGCAGAGAGTGCCGGAAAAAAAGTGGGCATATGGGAATGGGATAGTAAAGAAATTGATAAATTTGTCTATGCTCTAGAGGCACGCGGCCTTGTTCCCGGAACTCCTTACAATATTGGTCAAGATCCAAAATATGAACCGGTTTATGTGAATATTCCTTTTGCGAAGGAGCCAGTAAAATTACCACAAACAATACCACTTAAAAAAGTTGCTGAATGGTTTGGTTTTGAGGAAGGTAAGATTATGTTCAAAGACAAAACAATATTTGAATTCAAAGATATTCCCTTATTTCAACGGAGGGTTAGAGACTACGCTGTGTGGTCTAAACAGTTGAGAGAAAACTATGGTGGGACAAAGTTTGATATGTTATTTGACATATTAAACAAATATCTTCCTGCATTTTTACTCTTTATTTTGTTTGCTCAGATTAAGAAAGCATTTGAAGACTCAGAAGGAAAAAAGAAATAAGAATTTATTGTATAGTGAATATATGAGAAGTAAAATTATCGCGGTTTTGGCTATTTTTTTTGTTTTTATTTTTTTAATAAAACAACAGTCATTAGCACAAGGGATTATTCCTAATCTTCCACAACCAGGTATAACTTGTGGAGTAGCAAATGGCGTGGGTGATGTACAAAAATGTTGCAACTCTCCAATCGTAACTCCAGGGGCTGTTAATTTGGGAAGTCCTGCGCTTGATGCATTATATTACGTTATGAAGCCTATTACTGATAAGACAAGTAATGCGATTTTGCAACAACAAAAAACAGTTGTTACAAAGGCATGTATTGAAGGCGTACCAAGTACACCAGGCGACATAAATAATAGTGCCTGTATTTGTTTATTAGTTGCACCAACTGCGCCCATTTCTGCTTTTGAAGAAGTCTGTGGGAGTATAAAATCTTCTTCAGAACAAGGTTTATGTAAGTCATGTGCAAGTGCGGGCGGAGTATGGACGGCAATTGGATGTTTTAATGGAAATTTTAGTGATTTTATAACAAAAAATATTATGCAGACTGGAGTAGGAATTGCCGGAGGAATCTCCCTTTTATGCATCATGTTTTCAGCATTTCAAATGCAAACATCAAGTGGGAACGCAGAAAAAATAAAAAAGGCACAAGAGCTCCTAACAAATTGTATAACTGGGCTTATGATAATAATCTTTTCAATACTTATTCTTAAAATAATAGGAGTGAATATTTTGGGAATCCCCGGATTTAGTAAGTAGGAATTACTTAAATAAGTTCTATTATGCTGGAGTATCTCCTGCAGCTGCGTTTGGAGCCTGATTCTTGCTTTGATGTTCTATGTTTTTCATCCGTTCTTCAAATGCTTGTTGTCTACTCTGTTCATTTATTCTAACTTTATTATCTGCTCCTGTTGCCATACCTGTTAATGTTTTTATTCCCGTCATACCCATACTTAATGTACTAAATTGCTGTAGTATACCCATACCTCCACCCGTTATTGTTCCAGCTCCTCCCATAAATGTTCCGAGGCCTATACTGAATGGGAGTGGTTTTATTCCTAATGCTTCTTTT
>JAPLYQ010000093.1 GCA_026395475.1 Candidatus Roizmanbacteria bacterium
ACACTCTTTCCCTAGACGTGTGCTCTTCCGATCTCACGAACTCTCAGTAAAAAAAAACAACGGTCTTGGCGACAATGGCACGAACGAGAAACTCCTATGCAGGTAAATTCTCGTAACACAAAAAGAGGAATTGTTATTGACATCAAATCGAAGGAATTGAACAGTAATCTCTCCCTTATTTATCCAAATGGCATTTGGATAAACTATAAAAAAGAAAATAAAATAAAACTCCTTGACAATATCGCATATATTTTCACCGCACATCTTCCACTCATGTTAAATGGAAATATTCGAATGGAGTACAATACAGGATTTCCCCATTCATTTTCGTATGCATATCAATGTTTTATGCGTTATTTGCCTGCCTATTGGTATCTGCAAAAAGCAAAAAGAGGCATGAGCGTTATGCCACTTTTAAAAACATTACTAAACTCTAACTATAAATTTGCGGAGACAAATGATGTTCCTCCTTCATTCCCTGAAACAATTGATGAACATGTTATCATTCCTTTTACATTTGGTAAAGATAGTTTTCTTACTTATCATGTCGCAAAAGAAATTGGATTATCCCCCACTCTCGTTTGGTTTAATGACCCGGTGGATGAGGGATATGAGGGAGTTCATAAACGAAAACTGTTTGCATCATTTTCTAAGAAAATTAAAGATAAAATTTATTACCTAGACAATCCCCTTGGATCTCTTCGAGAAAAGGGTGATGGATGGTTTGGGTGGGAACTTGCAATTAGCTCCTGGGCACTTCTCTCTCTTCCCTTTGCATTTGCAAAAAGAGCTGGATATATTCTTTTTAGTAATGAGAAAAGCACTAATGCTTTTAACTATGATGATGAAGGACTTAAGATAAATCCCGATTGGGAACAATCCTCGCTTGCCATTGAAGAATTATCACTCCTTACACAATCGCTATCAGAAGGAGAAGTGTATACATCAACTTTTTTACAGGGACTGAATGATTTAGGAATTATTAGCATTCTCAAACAGCGTTACTACAAAAACACATTTGATCACCTTATGTCTTGTTGGTCTGAAGAAAATGATAGTGGATCAAAATCAAAACGATGGTGCGCAAGCTGTACGAAGTGTGCACGTCTTTACATTTACTTGGTTGCAAATGGCATTGATCCAATAAAAGAAGCAGGTTTTGAAGACAATATGTTAATTCTTGACAAAATGCCATTGTTTAATGTCTTTGGAAAAAAGGCGTCAGGTACTGGTTGGGATGCATTTGGGCTTAATATAGATGAACAAGCATTTGCCTTTTATATTGCCTATTTAAGGGGTAATAGAGACCCACTTGTGCTGGAGTTTAGGAAAAGTTCCTTGTTTAAATATGTTAAAAGTAAATTTCAAATCCTATTGACTGAGTATTTTGGACTGCACCCTGAACAGACAACTCCCCCACAATGGAAAAAAAGAATACGTGCAATTTTTAAAAATACGCTTACAATAGTACAAAAAGAACTTATCCAATTGCACAATGATCAAAATAAAAAATAAAACTATGAAAAAAAATCTTAGACTTGCCTTTGTATATAACATCCGCCATAACTATCCTGATCCAAATAATGAAAAAACACAACTTGAGGAAGACTTTGATGATCCAGAGACAATTGCAGCAATGATTAAACACATGAAGGAATGTGGATATCATGTTCTTCCCATTGAAGCCAATGAACTTGCATATCTCAAGCTATATAAAAATAAAGATAAGATAGATCTCGTTTTTAACTTTGCCGAAGGAATGTATGGAAAAGATCGAGAAGCTCAAATTCCTGCTATGCTTGAAATGCTCCAAATTCCTTATGTTGGATCTTCTCCCCTATCCCAAGCGCTTGTACTGGATAAGGCTATGACGAAAGAAGTGCTTATTGCAAATAATATTCCTACGCTTCCTTTTCAATTGTTCAAAACGGGAAATGAGAAATTAAATCCATCGCTTACGTTTCCCCTTATTGTAAAACCTGATTCAGAAGGATCGGGAGCAGGAATTACCAATAAGAGCATCGTTCATTCTAAAAAAGAACTTATGCAACAGGTTCACCACATAATAAAGGTATTCCATGGCTCTGCGCTTGTGGAACCTTTCTTAACGGGACCTGAATATTCTGTAGCAATGGTAGGTAATCCACCCATAATATTGCCGTTTATATCTCCCAATCACAAAATGCTTCCTAAAAAATATGCTCCACTGGATTCTCTTGCGGTAAAATGGGTTTTTGAAGAACAAAGTACACATGAAAATTATCTCATGTGCCCTGCAAAGGTGACCAAAAGTATGGAAAAGAGACTGAATGATATTTGTCTCAAATTGTGGGATGCACTTAACTTGAGAGATTGGTGCCGGGTCGATATACGCTGCGACAAGCACAATAGACCGTATGTTCTTGAAGTAAACTCGCCCGTTGGACTTCTTCCTCCTGAGATATCTACAACTTCCTATATGCCACTTGCGGCACGTGCAGCTGGGATTGAATATAACGAATTACTCTCCCTTATCGTTTCAACCGCATTAAAAC
>JAPLYQ010000084.1 GCA_026395475.1 Candidatus Roizmanbacteria bacterium
AGCCGACTTTTTTTGGATTTTCAGATACACCAATAATTGCAATTGAGTTTGGATTAAAAAATGTTTTAAGGTCCATACTTCAGTGTATCACTTTACCTTTTCAAGTGTTGATACGTTTATGTGTTCCATGAATTCTTTTACTTTGTTTATTTTTGCAGAATACTCGGAAACAGATGTTTGATTATAGTGTTTATTGGATGGCAACATTGTCCTCAGCATATCACTATACCCATGTCGTGTTGACATAAGACCGAGAAGACGCGTCGTTCTCTCAATACATCTTTTTCCACGCAAGAATTTTGCGTACATTTCAACCTTTGAAAGAGGATGGTATTTGGATTGGGCAAGCTCATTGAGATCAGTGTTTACAATACTATCCATAAACCCTGGAGTAGTGATTTCAGTGAAGGCAATATCATCAATAAGTCGTAAGTAGAATACATCATCTGCGGTTTCGATAATCGAATTTAACTCTGTCTGATCGTGTTTTAAAAATGCTGAATATCCTATTGGTACCTCCATTGACTGCGTTTTGTGAGAGAACATATCCAGATTGCTTGATCCTAATTTTTGGAGTGCTATAAAAGTCTCAGGATCAATCTTATCTGCTCCCTTTTTGATGCCTAAAATAAATGATCCTCCAAATCGGGATATATATATTTTCCCTCGATCGGATGCTTTTATGCTTTGTTTGATATTTTTCCAAAGTTTTACAATTGCAGCATCAGCATCGGCATAGCTCATCCCTTCATTGACCTCTTTAATGAATTTAAGGTCAAATACCATGACCTCAGAAAAACTATTTCTATTAAAGTGTTCCTGAAAATCAAAGCGAGAATAGACAGCATCTCCCAAAAGTGGATCAAATATTGATCGTTCTATAAGTTTTAGAACTGTCTCCTGACGAAGCGTTGTCCCCGCATCATGATCATATATTCGTGCTAAATCAAAATATATTGCCAATTCCGGATGTTGTGATTGAATGTAATCAACTTTCTGTTGAATGGTAGTGATAGATTGAGGATAGAGCGACTCACTTGGATAGTCTTTTAAATATAATTGTTCATTAAAGGTCCCATGAGGACTATATTTTGCTATGATCCTTTGTAATTCTCCAGGATTTAGCAGTAGACCTCTTTCAAAGTATTCAGTAAATATCCTTTTTTCATTTGAGTCTTCAGGAAGAGTTATCCATTCAACAATATCGCCTTCTTTCCCTTTTTTCAATCCTATTGGCCGCTCTTCCCAGACCTCTATTTGACGAAATCCTCCACCTTTTTCTTTTGGTATTGCACCTAACTCTATTTTTTTATAATATCCCTTTTCTGCTGCGAGAGTTTCACGAATTTCAAGAATAATTTTTTCTCTTTGTTCGTTCGTATATATGCCGATTAATGCAAATATGAATTCATCTCCTCCATATCTCCCAATTTCGTATGTATGTTCTGGGTTTTTTTTGCCAATACTTTTCTGAAGCTCTGGATCTTCCATCCACACTTTATGTATTGCTCTTCGAATTGCACTTGCAGATTTATTTATGAGTACATCGGCAGGATTATTTTTTTGGCCCTCAAGGGGAGAATCTGCACTTCGCAAATCACTCAAATCAACTAAACCTATTTCAATCTTTTTGTTCCCCGTATACATGTGTTCTAGAACATTTCCAATAAGTGACGCACGTGAATGTATTGGTACACCTTCAGCCTCATATAGGGTGTCAATTTTACCCTTCCCCACAGGAACTACACATGATACGTCTCTTACCGCACCAGGATCAAATGCGTGGTCACATAATGTTTCAAATAG
>JAPLYQ010000069.1 GCA_026395475.1 Candidatus Roizmanbacteria bacterium
TAACTTACTTCTGGCTCGTCACGATTCATGATCATTGAGTCAGTCAAAACAGGAGTATGATCATTTGAATCATAATATAAAGGTAAAGTTGTAAACCCTGAGTCTGCTGCTGATTGATATCTATAAATCACACCAGATGGATCTGTAACATCACTCCAATCAGAAAAATTTGAGTTTGAAGTATGTCGATATATTCCGTCAACTGGAGAAATTAGACTTGGCGTAATAGGTGCTGATTTATCAATATTGATACCTGTTTGTGTATTACTCGCACTATTACCGGCCATATCAGTACATGTCCCAATACTAGATAATCCCGTGCCTTCCATGCTAACTGTCTGCGTAACTGTCGAAGAAACTGGACCAGACAATACATCTGAACAATTCCAGTTCACCACAACGTCTGAGCTGTTCCACCCGCTTGAATTTGGGGGTGTTCGATTAACATAAGTAATTGTTGGAATAGTTGAATCTTTTTTTATAGTTACTGATTGAGTAGTTGTACCACCCTCGCTTGTTGCTTTACACGTTATAGTCTGCCCTATTGTATCTGTTGTAATATTTGTAGTACCACACCCTATTTGAGAAGAAATTGTTGATTCGTCCGTAACTGCCCATGTAACGACAACATTGCTCTTATACCATCCATTTGTTCCGAGTGTCCCAGTTATATGTGGCGTAACTGTAGGAGGCGTTATATCTGCATAAATAATTACATTTCCTGTAGACAATATACTGGTTGGAGAACTCACTGTACCATGTGCAGTTTCGACACATACACCTCGTAATCCATTTGAGCCTGTTGCAAGAGTCCAACTTTTTGATGTAGATATAGGTTCCCACGCACTCCAACTTCCACCACCGAGATTAGAACATGAATTCAAAATGCTTGGAGATAAATCATTTGCATAGCGAGCAACTGTTGGATTTGATTCCCAAGGAAACTTTGTCCAACCAATATTTAGAGTTACATTCGCAGTATTTGTTATTAAATCGGTCCCATTAATATTCATTGACATCACAAAATGATCAAGGAATGTCGTACTAGCCACTACTGCTCCACTTCCATCTTTTATCGCAACAGCGTAGTTTGGGCGATAGTTTCCATCAAGTTGGTATTCGTAGGTAAATGTGCCATCTGCAAGTGTGGTAAATGTATCCGTATGAGTAACTACTGGTTCATCAGTTGAAGAAATAACAATTGTATATTGAGTTGTAGGAACGAAATTCTTTCCAGATACAACAACTTTTTCTGTTGGCGCATAGTCAGCCTTATCTGTCCATGTTGCAGGAACGAGACTTGGATCTGCATACGATCCATCAAGCTTTACAACTTCAACTTTTACAATTTCATCGTTTAATAATGGAGTTGTGGTTGGAGTGGCTGTGGCTTATTGGTGTTTGTCCGGTAGGAGCCACTGTAGGCTCAATCGTAGGCTGTACAGATGGCTCGACTGTTGGGGTGGGTGAAGTTGTTGGAGTAACTTCACCAGAGTTTAACCATTGTTCTTCATTTGCAGAAAGATTTGATACTGACCCAGTTGAATACTGGCTTTTTACAACCAAACTTCCATTTTCAATTTTGAACCATTGTGAATCAAACCAATTTGGAGTACTTACTTTCATTATTCCTTGTTTCACTTCATGTCTCACACATACTCCCCCTGTTGAACATGTTGCTGCATCTATATCACGAGAAAAATTTGTGTCTGATAATACTGTTGTACCATTTGCATTTTCTATTTGACCAGATGTTTTATTTTTATATGAAAGTGCATATGATACTTGACCTGTAGTGATTGCCATATCTTTATTATTAAGCTCAAAGTGAAAGACCCCTTTATCTTTGTTATAAGATATGACATTGGTAAGGGTATCCTGGGCAAAAATGGTGGAAGGATTGATATAGGTAAAAGGAAGAAAAGATTGAAGAAGAATTGATAACGAAGACACTAAAGAAACTAATCGACGAGCAAAATTAGTTTGCATAAAAGGCTAAATAATTGATAAAGTGTTTTTTACTTATCACCTGTACCCACCGATAATACTATATTCTTACTAGTTGTTCAAGTAGTATTTACTATATAGGGCTTTGTATCGATATATAAACTCGTATCTTCTAATATATTATAGGAATAATTATAAATGATAGTTGTTCTTATACTAAACATTGTACAAGTTATGTTGGTCATTTATTGTGGAGAAAGCAGATTTTATACTTTCATAAAAAAACAACCCTCCTTTTGGGAGGGTTGTGGTGAAAGTTTCTTGCTAATGGAATTATGGCTTTGGTGTTGGCTGTGGCATTCTTTCAAGTGCAGATTGATTAACCGCAATACAAACCTTATCTCCAACTTGTGGATTATTCATGGATGTATCTTCGCCAGTCATTATTTCTTCAAAAACTGCAATTTTTCTTTGTCCCTGTGTATCTAACGATACATGCATCTCCATTCCATTGAAATAATTTGGAGGTTGTACTCCATTGTTTGCGCGCATAATTGCTTCAGAGACAGTACCATCTTCAAGGTTTGCTGGGTCATCTACAACTTGTGCACACATAACAGTGTCGTTTGCAAATGTAAGTGGTGTTTGTGGAGTTCTAGTTGCTGCAGGCACTCTTGGAGCTTGTGCTGTTGCAGTCATATTTATTATTTCTTGCTGATTTCGCAATCCATTTGCCTGAGCAGTTTGTGCCATTGGGTCTAAAGGAGGTTCTGCAAAAGGATCAACTCCGCCTGTCAATACACATGCCATTGATGGGAGTGCAAGTGCTACAGCAGTTACGCCAAGTAATTTTAAATTCTTTCCTACGGGACTTTTAGATCCTGTTACTTCGTTACTTGTTATTGGGACTGCGTGTTCTACTGGCATATATTTATGTTTTTAAATTTAGTAATACGTTCAGTTGTATATTATACTATAAGCTATATCAAAAGTCAAGAATAGTGTATATTTACCCCAAGATTAGCCTCAAAACCAGTGGATCCGACAGGACTCGGACCTGTGACCTTTGCAATGTGAATGCAACGTTCTACCAACTGAACTACGGATCCTACTTCTGTTCAATTGTACTTTCTAGCCTTGCTTTTTACAACCCGTTTTACTACAATCAAAGATATGGATTTTTTTGATATAGATTTTGTTGGGATTGCGAAGAGTGTCATCAACTTCGTCATGGACATTCTGGAGACAATAGTCTTTGTAGGTTCACTTTTTATCGTTGTATACCTCTTTGTAGCACAACCAAACCAGGTAAAAGGAGCCTCAATGGATCCCACATTCGGAAATGGAGATTATATTTTTACCAGTAAAATCACCTATAAAATGCGCTCATTCCACCGTGGAGATGTAATTGTGTTTAAATCTCCTCATAACCCTGATATTGAGTATATTAAACGTGTTATTGGCCTCCCAGGAGATCAGGTTATGGTCAAAGATAATGAAGTGTACGTGAATGGCAGACAGCTTAAAGAAGACTATATTGCGGCCAAAACAAACCTGTGGGAAGGCGGATACTCTAAAAATGGTGAAGCTACAAAAGTTGCCGACGGCATGTTATTTGTCATGGGAGACAATAGACCACGATCTTCTGATTCCCGAGAGTTTGGCCAAATTACGCAAGAAAGTGTTATTGGGCAGGTATTCTATCGTTACTTCCCTCCAAGTAAGGCTGGAGCTATCCCAAATCCTTTTCCGGCTGACTTCCAATCATACGCAAAAACCGCTCCACACCTTGCTTTCGGTCTGCCCGTGAACCCTTCCATTCAATGAGGAGCTTCGTTTTTGTGCGTGTTTGAGTAACCTTAGTATCTGCAGCAAAACGATCTTTTAATATAAGTTGTGCTTTTTTAATTTTTTCATCTTGGATATACTCTCCTTCCGAGGTAACTCCATGTAACTTCCCTCTTACAAGCTCTTCTGTCTGAAGCACAGTTAGATTGTCTCTCAGCACAATTTCATAAATATCCATTATGTCTGTTTGTGATTGAAGAAGTGAGATAACAAACAAATGACTCATGGAAATGAGCTTTGAATAATAGCCGTCCATGATAATTTCAGAAAGCTTATTGAGACGCATGATATGACACAGATAGGAAGGCTTCATGCCTAGGGAGTTTGCAAGGTCTTTAACCCGAATATGTTTTTGATGTATAAGGAAGTTTATGAGTTTGGTTTTACCAAAATAGTCAGATTCTCTCTTAATCTGCTCAATATAATCAATAACGTCTTGTTCCATTGGATAATTCTAACATAAATACCCATTGTCATTCTGAACGAAGTGAAGAATCTAGCGAAGCGTGATTAGATTCTTCGTATATAACATGAGTCA